>DATJOV010000195.1:0-8706 GCA_035506735.1 Acidimicrobiales bacterium
TGGACTAGTGCGAGGCGCTGAAAGAGCTGAGGTTCGGACTCAGCACTGAGCACCGTCGACCAGGCCATCCAGGTCTTGACCGCTTGGGGGCTGTCGATCGAACGCAGGTCCATCAAGAAGCGACAAAGGCGGCCTGCCGGATTGTCCTCCCTCATCGGGCGAGAATTTAGCGGGTTGCCTTCGGACCTGGTTCGGGACTACTCGACCGGAAGGGTGAACGACGATCACCCCGACCGTCACGACACAGGCCGGGGAAACAAACACCGTATTCAGGCCGACCATGCCCGGCACCCGGCGACGAAGTCTGGAGCCAAGTCGCTAGCCAGGTGGGGCGCAGGCGACGGACTAGATGGGCAGGAGGCCACATCAGGACGGCGGCCAAGGCGGCGGCTAACTTTCTGCTGTGGAGTGCCCAACGTTGTCCGCATTAAGTCGCTTTCGTGGCGCACAGCTCATGCGTAGACGCTGGTCAGCGTGCCTGGAGTGTGCCTGGTGACGACCATTCATAATGAGCGATGATGACGAGCGTGTCAGGTTCGATCACGGTGGGCATCGACATCGGCACCACCGCCGTCAAGGCCGTCGCCGCCGACGCCTCGGGCACCGTGGTGGCCCGGGCCCGGGTGCCGCACCGGCTCCAGTCGCCCGCCCCCGACCAGCTCGAGCACGACGCCACCAAGGCCTGGCGCCGGGGGCCCCAGCACGCCCTGGCCCAGGTGGTGGGGGCCGGGGTGGACGTGGCCGGGGTGTGCGTGGCCAGCATGGTGCCCTCGCTCACCGTCGTGGACGGGCGGGGCATCCCCCGGGCCCCGGGCCTGCTCTACGGCGACGCCCGGGGGAGGGAGGCAACCGGCTCGGACGAGGGGGTGCCCTTCGACCCCGCCACCGACCCCGCTCCCCGCAGCGCCGAGGGGGCCATGCCCGACGCCGTGGGCTTCGTGCGGTGGGCCGTGCGGGAGATGCCCGGGGCCGACGGGTACTGGCCGGCCCAGGCCGTGGCCAACCACGCCATCGGCCGCATCCCCGCCATCGACACCGGCATGGCCATGTGCATGGGGGCCCTGCGCTCGGGCCCGGGGTGGAACGAGGCCATGCTGGGCGAGCTCGGCATCACCGAGGAGCAGCTCCCGGTGGTGGTGCCCATGGGCGAGGTGGCGGGCACGGTCTCGGGGACGGGGGCCGCCCTGTGCGGGGGCACGGTGGACGCCCTGTGCGACCAGATCGTCTCCGGGGCCGACGAGACGGGCGACGTCCTGGTCATCTGCGGGGCCACCCTGATCGTGTGGGCCGTGGTCGACGAGTGGGTGGAGATCCCGGGCCTGTGGACCCTGCCCCACACCGTGCCGGGGAAGGTCCTGGTGGGGGGGCCCAGCAACGCCGGTGCCCTCTTCGTGGACTGGGCCCGGGGCCTGGTGCGGGCCGGCGCCCACACCCCGGGCCGGGGGGCCCGGCCCGAGGCCGAGGCGGCCGAGCCGCCCCGGGCCGGCGACCCCGAGCGGGTCCCGGTGTGGACCCCCTACGTGCGGGGCGAGCGGGCCCCCTTCCACGACACCTCGTTGCGGGCCGGGCTGCACGGCCTCGACATCACCCACGACCCCGGGGCGGTGGAGCGGGCCGCCTACGAGGCGAGCGGCTTCGTGGTGCGCCACATGCTGGACCTGGCCGGCATCAAGGCCCGCCGCATCGTGGCCAGCGGGGGCGGCACCAACGTGGTGCCGTGGATGCAGGCCATGGCCGACGCCACCGGGCTCCCGGTGGACACGGTGGGCGTCTCGGAGGGGGCCGCCCTGGGGGCGGCCTACATGGCCCGCTGGTCGGCCGGTCTCGAGTCCTCCCTCGACGGCGCCCGGGCCTGGGCCCGGGTGGGGCGGCGGGTGGAGCCCGAGGGGCGCTGGCAGGCGGCGGCCGACGCCCGCTACGGACTGTTCCGGGCCTCGGGTCCCCCCTCCCCCGGCTGAGGCCGCAGGCCCCGCCGGCCGGCGCCACGTCTGGGCGCCGCCGGGCCGCTCTGCCATGCTGTGCCCGGGAGGTGGCGCGGTGAGCCCCAGGTCACACGAGCGCGACGAGGACGGGGTGCCCGGCGCCGACTGGCTGGCCCCCCTGGCGCTCTACGGCGTGGCTCCTGGGCTGCAGGAGGCCCAGAATTCCTGGCTGGCCCAGATCGACTCCCTGCGGGCCCCGGACCGCAAGACCCACGAGCTGATCCGCATGGTGTGCACCGTCATCCTGCGCAACAGCCCCGGCATCCAGCGCCACGCCATGCTGGCGGCCGAGGTGGGGGCCACGTGGGAGGAGGTGGCGGGCAGCATCATGCTGACCGAGCCCGCCTTCGGCCTCCTCCAGGTGTACGAGGCCCTGCCCGCCGCCCGCCGGGGGTGGGAACGGGGCCGCGCCACCGTGGAGGGCGGTCCCGCCTCGCCCGGCTGAGCTCCGGCCCCGGCGCCCGCCACCTCAGGTGGGGGCGGGGCTCCCGGACGGGCCGTCGGTGGAGAGCACGTGGGTGGGCGGGTAGCCCCCGCCGAACAGGGCCCGGTGCACCATGGTGGTGAGGGTGTCGAGCGCCCCGGCGTCGACGGGCTCGCCCGCGAACTGGCGCAGGTAGTGGAACCGGTCGACCATGGCCACCACGGCCTCGGCCGCGGCGTTGGGGTCGATCCCGGGGTGGGGCCCGGCCTCGTCGATGCGCCGGGCCAGGGTGCTGGCCACGCCGCCGGCGGCGGCGTGGGCCTGGGCCCCGAGCTCGATGTCGCTCAGGACCAGGTCGGTCCAGGCCTGCAGGACCGGGGCGTAGCGCTGCCAGGCGTCGGAGAAGCGCCCCATCCAGGTGCGCAGCTCCTGCCACCCGTGGGCGTCGGGGCCCACCGGGCCCAGGGCGTCGTCGAGGGAGGCCACCACCTCGCCCGCCTCCCCCACGAGGGCCCGCAGGAGGTCCTCCTTGTTGGAGAAGTAGAGGTAGAAGGTGCCGTGCGAGGTGCGGGCCACATTGACGATGTCGTCGACGCGCGCCGCGTGGTAACCGCGCCGGGCGAAGACCACCATGGCGGCGTCGAGGAGCTTGCGCATGGTCTTGCGACCCTGGGTGCGAAGGGCCCGCTTGCTGGCCGGCTCCCCTGCCACGGGTGCGGCCCGGGCCGGGCGGGGGCGGGGCGCCACCACGGCGGCGTCGCCGGCCCGGCGGGCGCTGGCGGCGGGGGATGGGGACGCCGGCCCGGCCTTCGATGGCTCGGCCGGTCCCATGTCCAGGTCATCGTAGTCACCGCCGGCTCGGGGGCCGGGGCCGACCGGGTCCCCCGGGCTCAGCTCCCTGCGGCCGAGGGCTCGAAGGCCACCTTGACGGCCCCGCTCTCGCCCTGGCGGGCCAGGGCGCTCAGGGCGTCCCACCACCGTTCCAGGGGGAAGCGGTGGGTGAGCATCCCGGTGAGGTCCACCCGTCCCTCGGCCGTCATGTCCAGGTAGTGGGCGATGGCGTGCTTGCGCACCCCGTCGACCTCCTCCATCCCGAAGGCGTTGGACCCGGCGACGGTGAGCTCCTTGAAGTAGATGGGGGTCCACTCCCAGCGCCCCGGGGTGGACACCCCGCTCTGGACCAGGGTGCCCCGCTCGGCCAGGACCCGCACCCCCACCTCGAGGGTCTCGGGGCGGGCGATGGTGTCGTAGATCACGTCGATCCCCCCGGGATGGGCCACCGGGAGCCCGTCGAAGGGGGTGTGGAGGACCCCCCCCGACCACGCCGCCAGCTCCTCCACCACGGCGCTGCGGGGCTCGTGGGCGACCACCTTGGCGGCCCCGAAGGCCCGGGCCAGGTCGGCCTGGGCCCCGAAGCGGGCCACCACCGCCACCTCCACGTCGGGGTAGAGGGCCCGCAGGGCGGCCACGCTGGTCACGCCCAGGGCGCCCGCCCCGTACACCAGGGCCTTGCCGCCGGGCGGGGGGGGATGGTGGACGATGGCGTGCATCGACACGGCGAAGGGGTCGGCCAGGACGGCCAGGGAGTCGGGCACCGAGGGCGGGACGGGGATGAGCATGGAGTCGTGGGCGGCCAGCAGATCGGCCCAGGCCCCGGGGGCGTCGGTGGTGACGCCCACGTGGACGCCGGGGCCGAGGGCGCCGTTGGTGAAGTTCCAGCACAGGTTGAGGTCCCCTGCCCGGCACGCCGGGCAGGGGGGGTCGATCCCCCGGGGGCCGCAGCTCAGCCAGGGGTTGAGGACCACCCTGTCGCCGACCTCGACGCCCCGTGCCCGGGGGCCGAGCTCGACCACCTCGGCCACGACCTCGTGCCCGGGGACGTGGGGGAGGGAGGAGAAGGCCGACATGGGGTTGTCGACGTCGCCCTCCCCGAAGTCCCCCAGCACCAGCTTGGTGTCGGACCCGCAGATGCCCGAGAGGATGGGGCGGGTCACCACCCAGTCGGGGCGCAGGGGCCGGGCGTCGGCCACGTGGTGGAGACCGAAGGGGAGGGAGGCCAGCTTGCGCTCGAGCTCGTCGCGCGGCGCGGGGCGGACCTCGTCGGGGGCGGGGGGCGCCCCGAAGAGGAGCGCCCTCACGGGACCGGCCTGTCGGCGGCGGGGCGGGGGCGGGTCAGGGCCATCGTGGTCTCCGGTTCTCCTGGGGCGGGCGGGGGGTGCTCGGCGCCGCACGGGGACGGGCCGGGGCCGGCCTCACACGATCCCCTTGGCCGTCAGCTCCTCGAGCTCGTCGGGGCTCACCGCGACCATGTCGCACCACACCCGGCGGTTGTGGGCCCCGAGGGCGGGGGCGCCGGACGGGACGGGCCGGGCCTCGCCCACCAGGCGGGGGTAGGGGGCCTGCTGGCGCAGGGGCCCCAGGACGGGGTCCTCCACCGCCACCAGGTCGTGGCGGGCCGCCACGTGCGGGTCGAGGGCGATCTCCCTGGCGCTGAAGGCGGTGGCCACGGGCACGTCGTGGGCCACGCACACCGCCTCGATCTCGGCCGCGTCCAGGGTGGCGGCCCAGTCGGCCACGATCCCGTTGACGACGTCGCCGTGGCGGGCCCGGTCGGCCAGGGTCCCGAAGCGGGGGTCCCGGGTGAGCTCGGGCCGGCCCATGGCCCGGCACAGCCGGGTGAAGTTGGCGTCGGACCCGGCCACCACGCACACGTAGCGGCCGTCGGCGCTGCGGTAGTTGTCCAGGGGGGCCGAGTTCGACAGGCGGTTGCCCTCCCGCTCCCGCACCGTCCCCAGGCGGTCGTAGGCGGGGACCGTCCATTCCAGGATGCGCAGCACCGAGCCGTACAGCGAGGCGTCCACCACCGCCCCGGTCCCGCTCGGCTCGGCCGCCGGGTGCGGGCCGCGCCCGGGGCGCCGGGCGTCCCGGCGATACAGGGCGGCCAGGGCGGCCTCGGCGGCGAAGACCCCGGTGAGGTAGTCGGCCACCGTCACCCCGGGGCGCACGGGGGGACGGTCGGGCTCGCCCGTGAGGTGGAGCAGGCCCCCGTAGGCCACACCGAGGCGGTCCAGTCCGGGGCGCTCGGCGTAGGGGCCGTCCTGGCCGAAGGCGCTGATGCGCACCATCACCAGGCGGGGGTCGAGGGAGGCCGGCCCGAGACCCCACCCCTCCATGGTCCCGGGACGGAAGTTCTCGCACACCACGTCGGCGGTGGCGGCCAGGCGGCGGAAGAGGTCCTGGCCCTCCTCGGAGCGCAGGTCGCACGTGGCGCTCATGCGGCCCCGCCCCTCGACCGCCCAGAACAGGGAGTAGCCCTCGGCGAAGGGTCCGATCCCCCGCATGAAGTCACCCGTCCCGGGCTGCTCGACCTTCACCACCTCGGCCCCCCATTCCCCCAGGAGGCCGGCGCAGAAGGGCGCCCCGATGCGGGTGCCCACGTCGATGACGCGCAGGCCGTCGAGGGGACCGGGCACGGGCGGGCTCAGCCCGGGGCGCCGGGCGCCTGGTCGCCCCGGTCGCGCGCCGCGAAGACCGCCTGCATGGAGCCGAGCTGCTTGCGCTCCTCCAGGGCGTGGAGGGCGGTGGCGGTGTTGTGCATCCAGTGATGGGCCATGAAGTGGTAGCGCCACGAGGCCGACTTGCCCATGAGCTCGCCCACGTTGTTGAGCGAGGCCTTCACCACCTGGGCCGTCACCGGGGGCACGAGGGCCACCCGCCCGGCGAGCTCCAGGGTGGTGGCCAGGAGCTCGGCCCGGGGCACGACCCTGTTGACCAGACCCAGGCGCTCGGCCTCGGCCGCGTCGAGCTCCAGGGCGGCCAGCAGGAACTCCTTGGCCTTGCGGATGCCGAGCTCCCACGGTTCGACCAGGAGCTCCACCCCGGCCCCGGTCATGCGCAGCACCGGGTTGGAGAACACGGCGTCGTCGGCGGCCACGATCAGGTCGCACATGCAGGCCAGCATGAGACCGGCCGCCACGCACTTGCCCTGCACGGCGGCGATGGTGGGCTTGCGGAAGTCGTGGATCCTGCGGCACCGGTCCACGTACATGACCTGCTCGTGGCGGAGCTTGCCCTCGGGGGTCGCCCGCATGGCCACCCAGGCGTCGGGCTCCTCCTGGCCCACCAGGGCCTTGAGGTCGTGGCCGGCGCTGAAGTGCTTGCCCGCGCCGGCCAGCACGACCACCCGGACGTCGTCGTCGGCGTCGGCGCGGTCGAAGGCGGCGTCGAGGGCGTCGATGAGCTCGGAGTTCTGGGCGTTGGCCACGGCCGGGCGGTTCATGGTCACGAGGGCCACCCCGCCGTCCACCTCGTAGGTCACCACGGGCTCAGCCTCGGCCACGGTCTGCCTCCTCGGTCGTCGTCACGACGCCGACCCCGCCGCCTGGCGGGGGAGGCCGAGGACCCGCTCGCTCACCACGTTGCGCTGGATCTCGTTGGTCCCGGCGAAGATCGACGCCGCCTGATAGTAGAGCCAGGCCCGCTGCCACGATCCGTCCCCGGGGTTGTCCGCCGCGTCGCGCCACAGGGGGGCGGCGGGCCCGAGGACGTCCAGGGCCAGGGCGTGGAGGCGCTTGCTCATCTCGCTCCAGTACAGCTTGAGCACGCTCCCCTCGGGCCCGGGCTCGAGGCCGCGCTGGAGCTTGGACAGCGAGCGCCAGTTGAGGAGCTGGAACAGGCGCACCTCGACGTAGGCCTGGGCCAGGCGCCGGCGCAAGCGGGTGTCGTCGAAGGCGCCGCAGGCCGCCGCCGTGGTGAGGAGCTCCTGGAGGTGCTGGAGGTGGATGACGAGCTGGCGGGGGTTCACCCCCCGCTCGTGGGAGAGCGTGGAGTTGGCCACCCGCCACCCCTCGCCCGCCGCCCCCACCAGCTGGTCGTCGGGCACCACCACGCCGTCCAGCTCGACCTCGTTGAACTCGGCCTCGCCCGTGAGCTGCACCAGGGGGTGCACCGTGACCCCGGGGGCCCGCATGTCGACCACGAAGTAGGACAGCCCCCGGTGCTTGGGGGCGTCGGGATCGCTGCGGGCCAGGCACACGGCCCAGTCGGCGAACTGGGCGTAGCTCGTCCACACCTTGCGGCCCTGGAGTTCGAAGCCACCCTCCACCCGGCGCGCCGTGGTGCGCACCGCGGCCAGGTCCGATCCGGCGTCGGGCTCGGAGAACAGCTGGCACCACAGGGTCCGGGCCCCGAGGATGTCGGGCAGCCAGCGGGCCTTCTGCTCGTCGGTGGCGTTGGCGAGCAGGGTGGGGCCGGCCAGGTTGACCCCGATGCGCCCCACCAGCTCCGGGGCCCGGGCCAGCTCCTCCTGCACCACGAAGTGCTCGGCCGGGCCCCGGCCGCGCCCGCCGTAGGCCTCGGGCCACGTCACCCCCACCCACCCGGCCGCGGCCAGCTCGGCCTGCCAGCGGCGGCCGAAGGCCACCTCCTCGGCCAGGTCCTCGAAGCGGGGGGGGAGGCCCACCCCGTACTCCCACGGCAGATGGGTGCGCAGCCAGGCCCGCACCTCGGCGCGTAGCGCCTCCTGTTGCGGCGTGGTGGTCAGGTCCATGGGACGCGCCAGCATGACACACACGTCATGGTCCCGAACCCGCTGCCGTAGGCTGCCCCGCCGTGGACTACGAGCTGTCCGACGACCAGGTGGCCCTGCAGGAGGCGGCCACCGCCCTCCTGGCGGGCGAGTGCACCACGGGGCGCGTGCGGGAGGTGGCGGCCACCGAACGCCACCTCGACGACGACCTGTGGCGGGCCATGGCCGAGCAGGGCTGGACCGCCGTCGAGGTGCCGGCCGACCGGGGCGGGCTCGGCTTCGGGCTGGTGGAGGTGGCCGTCCTGGGCGAGCAGCTCGGGCGTCACCTGGCCCCCGTCCCGTTCCTGGGCACGGTCCTCACCCTGGGAGCCCTCTCGGCCGCCCTCGACGCCGGCACCGTGGCGCCCGACGCCGCCCTGGGCGGGGACAGCGTGGCGGGGTGGATCGAGCGCCTGGCCGCCGGCCGGGCCGTGGGGGCGGTGGGCTTCTCGTCCCGGCCCGGTGCCGTGGTGGCGGGGGGGACCCCGGCGGCACCCACCCTGTCGGGGCGGGCCGACCCCACCGTCTACGGGCCCGAGGCCGACGTGGTGGTGGTCCCCGCCGCCGGCGGGGAGGCGGGGGGTCCGGGGCTCTACGCCGTCGCCCCAGGGGCGACCCGCCCCCGGGCCGAACCGGCCATGGACCGCACCCGCAGCCTGGCCTGGCTGCCCTTCGAGGCCACCCCGGCCCTGGCCCTGGGGGGGGCCACGGCGGTGGGGGCCCTCCTCGACCGG
>DATJOV010000196.1:0-11676 GCA_035506735.1 Acidimicrobiales bacterium
CAGACCTCGGCCATCAAGCCCCGCAACTCGGTTCGGCTGTGGTGCCTGGCTCCGACGTCCGGGACCAGCGTCACGGTGGCGTACAAGTCCAACTCGCCGAGCGGGCCGATCCCGAGCACGGTCCTCACCGTGAAGTGCAAGGCGCCGTCGGTGACCAAGATCGCCACGCCGTCGTCGACGGTGGTCGATCCCATCGTGGGCCGGGCCCCGTTCTCGGTCGTGAGCTGCAGCACGGGCGACGTCTTCGGGACGTCGTGCAGCAACAACGGGAACAACGTCAGACTGACCTGCCGGCTCGACGCCTACGCCGACACCCTTCCGGTCACCGCCACCGCCACCGTGACGGTGGAGGGCGCCTCGGCCATCGACGACCAGCAGATCAGCTTCCCGTTCGAGTGCATGTAGGACCCTGCGAGGTGGTCCCGGACTAAGGGACCGAGCGGTCGACCAGGGCTCCGACCCGGTCGCCTGCCATGGAGTTCCAGGAGACGGCCACCACCCGGTGGCCGTCTCCGCGTCCGGGCCTCGGCCCATCGTGCCCGCCGGGGCCCTGGTGGCCCGGAGGCGGGGCCACCCGCCACAATCGTTGGGGTGCCACTTCGAGGGAGGCGGCACCCAAGGGGGCGACATGGTCCGGACACGGGGGGGCAGGGGGGCCGTCGGGGTGCTGGGGCTGTCGGCGCTGGGGCTGTCGGCGCTGGGGCTCGGGGGGTGCGCCACCCAGCACAACGCGGCCGGGCCGACCACGAGCGGGCTGATCACCATCCCCCCCGCCTCGAGCGCGGCGCCCGCCGGCGGCGCCACGGCGTCGGGGGGGCACGACACCGGTTCCGCCGGCGACCACGCCGCCGGGGACAGCCACGGGACGGGCAGGGGGGGTGGTGGCGGCGCCTCCTCGAGCTCCGACGGATCGGGATCGGAGGGCACCTCGAATTCGGGCGGATCGGCGAGCGGTACCTCGCCCTCGAGCTCGGCCAACTACAGCCGCCTCATCCAGGAGACCGACGCTGCCGCCCAGTCCGATTTCAAGGCCACCTACCGGGACTCGGGGTCCAACACCACCATCACCTTCGCCCAGCTCGGCACCCGCTCGTCGTTCTCGGGGGGCGGGTCCGCCTTCTACAGCAACGGCGCGACCAACACCGTGTGCAACACCGACGGGACCTCGACGTCGTGCTACACGGGGGCCAAGCCGCTCACGGGGGTGCTGGCCCTCGTCATCCCCAGGGAGGCGGCCGGCGCCATCGCCAGCGCCGCCGCCATGCAGGCCTCCGCCGTCCATCACGACGAGGAGCACCACGGGGGCCACGCGTCGACGTGCCTGGCGTACACGCTGCAGTCCCAGAGCATCAAGTACTGCCTCGACTCGGCCGGCATCGTCACGTACCTCAGGATCCCCCACGCCACCTTCGTCCTCACCGGCTTCACGACGAGCGTGTCGAGCACCGACGTCGCGGTGCCATCGGGGGCGAGCTCCCAGCCGACTCCCTCGTAGCACCGACCACGCCCGTTCCGTCCGCTCCACACGTCACATCGGCCTCGCGCTGCACCGGTGCAACGGCGCCATCGGGTGGCCGGAACGCGCGCTGCGCCCCACACCGGGCTGACCTCGGGGTTCGACAGGACGCGCGACGCGCGCGAGCGTGCCGGTCGTGCATCGCCGTGGGCGCCGCCATGCCCGGCACGCCCGACGCTCCCGGGCGGTCGTCGCGGCGAAGCAGGGCCGACGCCCCCGTCACGCCGCTCCCCGGCGGCCCGCCCCCCGTCACGCCGTCGCACGGAGCTCCCCGGCGCGCCGTCGCCCCCATCCACGTCCTCGGCGACGGTGGGGTCGCCGGGCGGCGATCGCCGCAGGGTCCGTGGTCATGGTGGTGACCGGGGCGGTGGTGGCGACCGGGCTCGCCACGCCGGTCCGGCTGCAGTTCGCGGTACCACCGCCGCCCCCACCCCAGGGCGCCCAGGGCCGCACCACGACGACGTCGACGCCGGTGGCGTCCACGAGCACGTCCGCCGCTGCGCCCGCCCCCCCGACCACGGCCCCGGCGCCGCCCTCCACCACCTCGGCCGCTGCCGTCCGGACCGCCCCGCCCACCACGGTGCGGCGGGCCCCGCCGCCGCGGCGCAGCACGGCTCCGAAGGGGGCCACCCACACCAAGGCCGGCACGGGGGCCGCCGCCGCCCCGGCCCCGACCGCCCCTCCGCACATCATGGTCGTGATGATGGAGAACGAGAGCCAGAGCAGCCTGCTCGGCAACCCCTCCGCCCCCAACGTCAACGCCCTGGCCGACAGCTACGGGCTGGCCACCGCCTCCTACAGCATCGGCCATCCCTCGCTCCCCAACTACCTGGAGCTCCTCTCGGGCTCGAACGACGGGGTGACCGATGACGACGCCCCGTCGGCCCAGGGCATCCCGGCCGGGACGCAGACGCTGGCCAACCAGCTCGTCGCGGCCGGCATCCCGTGGAGGGCGTACATGGAGTCGATGCCCTCGGGCGGCTACACCGGGGGCGACACCACGTGCTGCGGCGGGCAGTACTACCAGCACCACAACCCCTTCGTGTACTTCCCGGCCGTGACCTCGTTGCCGTCGTTTGCCGCCGACGTCGTCCCCGCCACCACCCTCATGAGCGACCTCGACACCGCCGACCCGCCCGCCTTCGTGTGGGTGACGCCGAACGGCGCCGACGACATGCACGACGGCACCACCAACAGCGAGGGCGAGGTGGACCCCGCCACCGGGGACGCCTGGTTGGGATCCTTCGTGGCCCAGGTCCAGTCCACCGCGTGGTACGCCGCCGGTGGTCGCATCGTGGTGGAGTGGGACGAGGGCGCCGACTCCGACACGAGCGGCGTGGGGACGGCGGGCGAGGGGGGCGGGGGGCAGATCGTGACGCTGGTGGTGAGCGCCGCCCTGCGGGCCCGTCCCGAGCGCGACGCCACCCCTGTCAACACGGCCGGGATCCTGCGCTCCATCGAGCAGGCCTACGGCCTGCCCCTACTGGGGGATGCCGCCCAGGCCGCCAACGGCGACATCGACAGCCTGCTCGACGCCGGCTGACGGGCGGCGCCCGGGCGCCTGGCTCAAGGGGCCCGGGGGCGGCGCCGATGTCACCCACGCGTCCCGTCCGGTCCGAGCCTGGACGGCGGGGCGGGCGGGCACCCGCCCGCACGGCCGTGGGGGTCCGTACCCAGGTGAGCAGAGCCAGTCGGGAGCCAGCGGGCCGCACCCCGCCACCGCCATCGGGACTGCGCCCCATGGCCGCCGGGACGGCTCGGGTGGCGGTCGTCGCCGTGCCCCTGCTCCTGGTCGTCGCCGCCGCCTGCCTGGCCGCCTCCGGGGCCGGGCAGCAGACGGCCGCCCGGCACCCGTCGGACCCGGCCCTCGCACCGGACCGGGCCGGGACCCGCCCCTCCCCGGCCGCCGGGAACGGCGGCCCCGGCACCACGACCACCCCCCCGTCCGGCCCCACGAGGGCGGCGGACGTCAGCGGGGCCGGGGTGACACCGAGCCCGCCGCCGGGGTCGGAGCCGGCGGCCGGCACGGCCCCGGAGGACGACCCCTCCGGTCCCGGCGCCGAGGCGAGGTCGGCGTCCGGACCGCCTCCGGCCACCACCGGTCCCGGGGCGGGGTCCACGACCGTCGCTGCGCCGGACAGCACCACCGTGCCCCCACCCGAGGCGCCCACGGGGCTACGGGGGAGCACCGCCTGCACCGTGATCGGGCTCCTCGATCCCGAGATCGTCCTCACCTGGAGCGAGGGCGGTGACGCCGGGGTGACCGGCTACCGGATCCTGCGCCACGGGGCCGGGGCTCCCTTCGCCGCCGTGGCCGGCCTTCCCGCCGCCACCACGACCTACACCGACACCGTGGGGCTGGGCCTGGGCACGAGCTACTGGTACGAGGTCGAGGCCACGAGCCCGGCCGGCTCGGCCACCAGCGCCGCCCTCGAGGTCACGACCCCGGTCACCTGCCTCTGACCCACCCCGGGGTGGCGGCGGACCGGGGGGCCGGTCGGGGGGGCCCGGCCCGGGCCTACAGTCGGAGCGTGGGCGGCCCCGGACACCCCCAGGGGCGCCGGTGACGGGACGCAACGGCCTGCTCGTCTTCACCCGGGACCTCCGCCTCCGGGACCATCCCGCCCTGGTGGCGGCGGTGACGGGGCACGAGGCGGTGGTCCCCGCCTTCGTCGTGGACGAGGCCATCGTGGGCCGTCTCCCCGTGGCGCCGACCCGGCTGGGCTTCCTCCTCGAGAGCCTGACCGACCTCGACGGGTCGCTGCGGCGGCGGGGGGGACGCCTGGTGGTGCGGCGGGGGGACTGGGTCCAGGAGGTGCTGGCCCTGGCGGCGGCGGGGCGGGCCGGCACCATCCACGTGACCGACGACGTGAGCCCCTACGCCCGGGACCGGCTGGCCCGGCTCTCGGCCGCGGCGACGGGGTGCGGGGTGGCCGTCGAGCGCCATCCCGGCGTGGCGGTGGTGGCGCCCGGGGCCCTCGCCCCGGCCGGCTCGGACCATTACCGGGTCTTCACCCCCTACTGGCGCCGGTGGACCGGCACCCTGCGCCGGCCCGTCCTTCGGGCGCCCCGGCGGATCCACGTG
The DNA here is from genome assembly GCA_035506735.1 of Acidimicrobiales bacterium. Classification (GTDB taxonomy): domain Bacteria; phylum Actinomycetota; class Acidimicrobiia; order Acidimicrobiales; family UBA8190; genus DATJOV01. The sequence continues at coordinate 4,602 of DATJOV010000196.1, forward strand.
CCGGGCCGACTCCCGGCCGGCCGGCTCGCCGACGCCCTGGGCGATCTGGGGGCGGTGGCACCGCCGGTGCGGGGTGGGGAGACGTCGGGCCGCCGGCGCCTGCTGCGGTGGCGAGGGCGCCTCCCCGGCTACGGCGCCGGGCGCGACGCCCTGGTCCCCGGGGCCACCTCCTCGCTCTCCGCCGCCCTCCACCTGGGCTGCCTCTCCCCCCTGGAGACGGTGGCGACGGTGGAGGCGGTCACCGGGGCCGACGCCTTCGTGCGCCAGCTGTGCTGGCGGGACTTCTTCCTCCAGCTCCTGGCGGCGCGGCCCGAGGCCGCCTGGCGGGACCTGCGCCCGGGACGGCGCCACCCCTGGGTCGAGGACCCCCGGGGCCTGGCGGCGTGGAAGTCGGGACGCACCGGGTACCCCCTCGTCGACGCCGCCCTGCGCCAGCTGCGCAACGAGGGCTTCGTCCCCAACCGGGCCCGCATGGTGGCCGCCTCCTTCCTCACCCGGGACCTCGGCATCGACTGGCGCCACGGGGCCCGGCACTTCCTGTCCCTGCTGGTGGACGGTGACGTCGCCAGCAACAACCTCAGCTGGCAATGGGTGGCGGGCACGGGGACCGACACCGATCCGCGCCGGAGCTTCAACCCCACGCGTCAGGGGCACCGCTTCGACCCTGCCGGGTCCTACGTGCGCCGGCACGTGCCCGAGCTCGCCGCCGTGCCGGGGGCAGCCGTGCACGACCCCTCGCCCCGCCAACGCCGGGCCGCCCGCTACCCGCCGCCCATCGTGGACCACGACGAGGCCATGGCCCGCCTCCTCGCCCGCCGGGGATAGGGCGGCGGCCCCGGGTGATCCCCGGCACCGCCTGGAAGGATGGGCCCATGCGGGGGCGGAGGGCGGCCGTGGCCGGAGCCGGTGCCATCGTCCTGGCCGGCGCCCTGGCCGGGTGTGGCGGGGGGCCGTCGGTGATGGCCACCGCACCCGGGGGCGGACCGGCGGCGCGCTTCGACTGCTCCTTCGACGTGGGGATCGACGCCTTCGTCGGGGCGGACGGGACGGCCTCGGCCATCGGCTGGGCCGGGAACCACCAGGGAGTGGTCACCTGCCTGGGCGGCACCTTCTTCGTCCAGGACGGGATCGACCGCAACTACGGCTTCGGGATCTACGACGGCACCACCCTGACCTGGACCGACGCCGACGGCTACCTCCCGGCCCAGGTCACCGCCTTCCACCGCTCGGGCGCCGCCGTGGCCATCACCGAGTTCGCCGACCGGGTCGTCATCGGTGGGCACGCCTTCGTGGCCGTCTACTGCCGTGTGGCGGTGCACAACCCCACCGACCACCCCGTGACCGCCGATCCCGACCCCTCGGCCGGGCTCGTCCCCCTCGACCACGCCCCCGACACCGTGGCCCCGGGCCACAGCGCCGACCACGACTACGTGGTGGCCGCAGACCGCTTCGGCAGCGATGCCGCGTGGCCGACCCCCACCGCCCTCGCCACCGCCGGGGGGTTCGCCACCCACTTCGCCCACATGCGGCGCTTCTGGGAGGCCCAGCTGGCCGGTATCGCCGAGCCCCGGGTTCCCGACACCGCCCTGGACGACGCCTATCGGGCCGGGTTCATCACCACCCAGATCACCCGCAGCGGCGACGCCCTCGACACCGGCGTCAACGGTTACGAGGGGGAGTACAGCCACGACGTGGTCGGGATCCTGGCCACCTTGCTCACCCAGGGCGACTTCACCGACGCCCACGCCCTGCTGCGCCGGGCCGGGACGGTGGTGGGCTCCCAGGGCCAGTACCCCGACGGCGAGTGGACCTACCCCTGGCCCTGGGCCATCTACCTCATGAAGACCGGCGACGTGGCCTTCGTTCGGGCCAACTTCGACGCCGCGCCGGGCGGCGGCCCGAGCATCGAGGCCAGCGCCCACGCCATCGCCGCGGCGCGCACCGGGCCGGGCGGGATCATGGAGGCCACCGACGACATCGACACCGACGGGTACTGGACCGTCGACGACTACGAGGCCCTCACCGGCCTGGCCGCCTACGCCTACATCGCCACCCGGGTGGGCGACGCGGCCGAGACGCGGTGGGCACAGGCCCAGTACGAGAGCCTCCTGGCCGCCACCAACGCCACCCTGGAACACACCATCGCCCGCTACGGACTCACGTACCTGCCCTGCTCCATGGTGCAGCCCGACACGGCCAACCGCTGCGCCAACCCCGAGGACGCCAACTGGGCCGCCACCTTCCAGTTCGGCAAGTGGGCCTGGCAGGCGCCCCTGTTCGGGTCCGCCGTGTCGGGACCCGGCCTCGATCTCATCGACGCCACCTACGACTACGGCTTCGGGCGCCTGGCCGGCCTGCTCCCGGCCGGCACCTACGGGGGCTTCCCCGACGACTGGTTCTCCACCGCCTACGACGCCGGGTACGGAAGCTGGGGGCTGGCCAGCCAGGACCACCGGGACCAGGGGATCCTGGGCTACGAGTTCATGATCGCCGACGACCAGAGTGGCCCCTGGTCGTGGTGGGAGAGCTCGGGACCGCCCACCACCACCTCGCCCTGGGCCGGGACCCACCCCGGGACGGGGCAGGGATCGTCGCCCCACGCCTGGGGCCTGGCCGAGGCGGACGGGGTGCTCCTCGACTCCCTCGTGGCCGAGCGGGTCGACGGGGCCCTGGTGGTGGGCCGGGGCGTCCCCGCCGCCTGGCTGGCGGGGCCCCGCGTCTTCTCGGTGACGGGCTTCCCCACGGTGGGCGGGGAGCGGGTGGACGTCGCCGTCACCGCCACGGCCCCCGGTGCAGGCCCGCCCACCGTGACCCTGACCCTGGGAGGGACCCCGCCTCCGGGGCCCGTGCTCTTCGAGCTGCCGTCGTTCGTGGACGACGTGGCCGCCACCAGCGCCGGGACGGTGGACGAGGCCGGCGGGACGGTGAGCGCCCCGCCCGGGACCCGCCGGATCACGGTGCGGCTCGATGCTCCCCCGGCCTGACGTTTAGCGTGGGCCGATCATGCGGGAGCTGCTGCACCCCGACTGGGTCCGCCGCCTGAACTACCTCGGATCGGCCGTGGGCGATCCCCGCCACGTCGTGGGCCTGGACGCCGACGAGCTCCTGGCCGTGGCCCGGGCCACCACCGGCCTGGACGACGTGGGCGAGGACGACTGGCCCGGATGGACCGAGACCTTCGAGCGCCAGGTGAGGGCCATCGACGCCGAGGCGTCGCTGCACCTGCTGGGGCGGGTGCTCACCCGGGGGGAGGTGCTCCGGGTCCTGCAGACCTGGCTCCGGCTCCAGGCGGCATGGAGCACCACCCCCGCCGTGGCGGACGAGCCGGTGACGGCGCCGGTCTTCGTGGTCGGGCCGCCCCGCACCGGCACCACCATCCTGCTCGAGCTCCTCTCCCTCGACCCCCAGCTGCGGGCCCCCGTCGCCTACGAGGCCCTGTACCCGCTGGCCTCGTCGGGCAGCGTGGCCCGGCGCCTCGAGCTCTCCCAGGCCGAGCAGGAGCTGTGGGCCGACATCCACCCCCCCTTCCTGGCCATGCACGAGCTGGCCAGCGACCTGCCCTGTGAGTGCGTGCACTTCCTCATGTACGACTTCTCCGGTCCCTACTGGGCCATGAGCTTCGACGCCCCGTCCTTCACGGGCTGGCAGCTCGAGCACCTCGACACCCTGGGCCGCCTCTATCGCCTGCACCGGCGCATGCTGCAGACCTTCCAGCACGAGGCGCCCGGCCCGGGGCCACGCCGGTGGCTGCTCAAGTCGCCCTTCCACGTCTCGACCCTCCCCGCCCTGTTCGCCGAGTACCCCGACGCCCTGGTGGTGCACACCCACCGCGACCCCCGGAAGTTCCTGGCGTCGCTGGTGAGCATCCTCTCGGCCCTGCGGTTCATGCGCAGCGACGCCGTCGACGTGGAGGCCCTGGCCCAGATCATGCAGGCCACCTACGCCCTGTTCCTCGAGGGGACCATCGAGGCCCGCCGCAGCGGGGCCGTGCCCGCCGGGCGCATCGTGGACTCGCACTTCACCGATCTCATGCGCGACCCCGTGGCCAGCCTGCGCGCCACCTACGACGGCCTCGGGCTGGCCTGGCCCGCCGGCCACGACGCCGTGGTGCGTGCCTACCTGGCCGCCAAGCCCCGGGCCAAGCACGGCGAGCACGCCTACGCCCTGGCCGAGGTGGGCCTCGACCCCGACGCCGTGGCGGCCGGCTTCGCCGCCTACGTGGAGCACTACGGGATCGAGCCCGAGTAGGCGCGTGCTCCTCAGCGCGGGGGGAGGTCGACCACGCTGGCCCGGGCGGTGGCGATGGGCCCCTGGGGGAGGAAGTAGCGCCAGAACACCAGGCCGAAGGGCCGGCCCTCGGTGTCGAGCCAGTTGGGGAGCCCGGGGTCGCGGTGGGCCACGACCACCCGGAGGGAGCCGTCGGGTTCGAGCCGGGCCTGGGCCCGGTTGAGCGACACCCGGCGGTGGGCGTAGTCGTAGGTCTGGAGGTGGCGGTTCCACAGCGAGACGTTGGCGCACCGGCAGTCGGGCCACCGGGCCGTGATCACGAGGGCCTCGTCCGGGCCGAGGAGGTAGGGAGCCATGCTGTAGGCGGCGTCGGCGGCGGCCAGGGGATGGTCCCCGGGCGCCACCGGGGCGGGGAAGACGTTGGGCTCGCTCGACACGAAGGCCGGCGGCGGGGCCGATCCCGGTCGGGGCATGCCGACGGAGCGTGACGCCACGTAGCGCGCCACGCGCCGGAAGCCCTCGGCCACGGTGGCGTCGTCGGGGGCGGCGGGGGGGTCGGCCGGGCCGAGCCGGGCGATGGACAGGGCCGGGTCGGGGCAGGGTGGGACCCCGGGGGAGCGCTCCTCCTCGAAGTAGTGGCGGCTCGTCACCCGCGAGGCGTCGGCGTCGAGCCCCAGCCAATTGCGGGCCCGGGGCTCGCCGCCGAGGAGGATCTCGAAGCGCCCGTCGTCGCCGACGTCGAAGGCCGTGTCGTTGATGACGCCGGCGGTCCGGGTGGGAAAGGCCCCTCCGGCCCCTCCGGCCTCGACGGTGAACGAGACGTAGACGGCCCCGGCGCTGCGCCCGGTGATGCGGTAGGCGTGGGCGGCCGAGACGGGGGCGTCGAAGTACAGGGCGTCGGCGTTGTCTCCCAAGCTCTTTCGGGTCGAGGTCACGATCTGGCGGAAGACGGGGTGGGCGGGATCGTCCTCGAAGTGCCCCACCAGGCCGCCCTCGAGGAGGTGGCCCACGGCCCGGAGGGCCCCCGCCACGTCGTCGGGGCCGGCCATGCCCCATTCGGCCCCGGCGAAGCGGTCGGCCACCTCGGCCAGGGTGGCCAGGAGCTCGTCGAAGGCGGGACGCGCCTGGCCCGTCCTGGGGGGCTGCTGGGGCTCGTCGGCCACGGGCCCATCCTGCCCCACCCGTCGCCTGTCGCCGGGCCGGGGGGCGAAGGGACGGGACGGGGCGCCGTTGGTACGTTGCCACCAGTGGTGCAGCAGGGCGTCTCGCGGACCCGACCGGCCCACCGCCGGCGGCGATCGGCCAGTGAGTCCCGCCTGCGCGAGCTCGGCTCCCACACCCCCAGCCTCCCGGCCGAGGCCCTCCACGTCCTCGTGGCAGAGCGGGCCCATCGCCTCGTCCGCCGCATCGTCCTCCTGGTCGCCATCGCCCTTCTCCTGGCCCTGGCCGGGCTCCAGTGGTTCCGCCCCCTGCCCGCCCCCGGCTTCTCCCGGTCCCTCCCCGCCACCCTGGTGATCCCGGGCACGCCCCCGACGCTGCCCTGGCCCGGATCGGGGGCGGCCACGGTGGCGGTGACGGGCCACGACACCGCCTCCTCGCCTGGAGCGTCGGCACCGCTGGCCACGGGGGGCCTGGCCCGGCTCATGACCGCCTACGTCGTCCTGCGCGACCATCCCCTGGCTCCCGGCGGCGGGGGACCGCCCATCGCCGTCACGGCCCCGGCCCTGGCGGCCCAGGCCGCCGACGCGGCGGAGGGCCAGCCCGTGGTGCCCCTGGCCGGGGGGGAGAGCCTCGACGAGCTCCAGGCCCTCGAGGCCCTGCTGGTGGGGTCGGGGGACGACGTTGCCACCCTCCTGGCGACCTGGGACGGCGGAACGGTGCCCGCCTTCGTGGCCAGGATGAACGCCGAGGCCCACGCCCTGGGCATGACCCGGACCTCCTTCGCCGACCCCGGGGGCGTGGCAGCCTCCTCCGTCTCGACCTCGGCCGACATGGTGCGGCTGGGCCGGGCCGCCATGGCGGTGCCGGCCCTGCGGGCCGTGGTGGCCCTGCCCCAGGTGACCCTGCCCGTGGCCGGGCTGGTCTACAACCTCGACGGCGACGTGGGCCACGACGGCTTCGTGGGCATCGAGACCGGGGCCGGCCCCGCCGCCGGGGGCTGCTTCGTCTTCCAGGCTGTCCAGGCCGTGGGCGGCCAGGTGGTGACCGTGACCGGGGCCCTGCTCGGGGTGCAGGGCCCCAGTCCCACCGACGAGGTCCTGGCCGACGCCGAGACGCTGGTCGACGCCGCCCTGGCCGACCTGCGCACCGCCACCGTCGCCCCGGTGGGGACCCACGTGGGGGACGTCCACACGCCCTGGGGCACCACGACCCCGGTGACGCTGGGCGCTCCCGACGCCGTGGTGGGCTGGCCGGGCGAGCGCTTCGCCCTGCGGGTGCATCTGCAGCGCCTCGCCCCCGGCCTGGCCCGGGGGGCGGTGGTGGGAACCCTGACCGTCCCCGGCGCCGATCCCCCCACGGCGGCGCTGCGGGCCGGGGCCACCGTGCCCGGGCCCTCGGCCCTGTGGCGCCTGACGCGGTGGTGAAGGGCTGCCTCTAGCCCCGACGACCCGCCCCCCTCCACCCTCGATCGCAGGAGTGTGGACCTCCATGGAGCGCCACGCATCGTCCCGATGCGCCGTCTGGGCGCGAGACCGACGATCGTCACCGCCCCGGGCTCGGGGGCAAGCGATGCCGAGCGGGAACCGTTGATGTGTGGGTCGTCGCGGTGCCCCTCGCAGCGACCCTCAGCGCCTCGATGACCCACATGATCAAGGGTGATGTGAGCCCTACGGACGATGGTGATCTT
>DATJOV010000197.1:0-2596 GCA_035506735.1 Acidimicrobiales bacterium
AGCGGTCCGTCGCTGTCGGCGCTCACCTCTCCCCACCAGATGCAGTAGGGGGCGCCGATCGGCCCCTCGAGGAGGACGGCGGGGTGGTTCCGGCGCAGCAGGGCCACGAACTCCTTGCCCAGGGCCCAGGCACCCGCCTCCCCCTCCACGTTGCGCTCGAGGCCCAGCACCTCGCGGTCGGGCATGGCCCGGGTGGTGACCTCCAGCATGGTGGGCTCCCTTCCACGCAGGTGGTCGACCAGGGTTCCCACCAGGGCGGCCCGCAGGGTGTGCTGCTCCTCCACGGCGGCCCAGTGGGCCTCGATGCGGCCGGCGGCCTCTTCGGGGGCGAGGGCGACGATGGCCTTGATCTCGGCCAGCGGGACCTCGAGCCGGCGCAGGACGGCGATGAGGTGGGCCGGCCCCAGCTGCTCGGGCGAGTACGAGCGGTAGCCGCTGGTGGCGTCCACCTGGGCCGGGGGGAGGAGGCCGATCTCGTCGTACAGGCGCAGGGCCTTGGGGGAGAGCCGCGATCGCCGGGCGAACGCACCGATGCTCATGAGCTCCATGGAGGCTCCCTCGTCCCGGCACCACCGGCCGGCACCACCCACTGTGCGGCCTGCCCCTGGGGGAAGGTCAACCGGCGCGCCCCGATGGCGGGCCAGGGGTGCCTCAGCAGTCGGGGAGGGCCCAGTTCCGGTCGGGGTGGTCCGGGGGCACGTTCATGGGCTCGGTGGGCCGCCAGCCGCTGGCGGCCAGGTCCTCGAGGACGTGCGCCATGTTGTAGGTGTCCTCCTCGTAGCAGAACTTGCCGTGGCCGGCGTAGCGGAGACGGGAGTAGGCCGACTGGGTGTAGGGCGAGCCGTCGGGGCGCGAGCCCGGGATGACCTGGGTCCACTTGACGACGACGTCGTTGCCCTCGATGGCGGTGAACTCGACGGGGAACTTCCAGTCGCCCAGGCCAACCATGGAGTACTCGAGCCACGCCGCGATGGCCGCGTTCCCCTCGATGCGACCCCATGCCGCGTCGACGTACACGGCGTCCTCGGTGTAGAAGTCGGCCAGGGCGCCGAAGCCGTTGGGCTCGAGCCCGTCGTCGATCCGGCTCCGGAGCTCGTGGTAGCGGTCCACGGTGGCCTGGATCTCGTCGCGGGGGAAGATGGTGCCGTCGGTCATGGCGCCGAGGGTAGCTCCCGGGGCCGTGACCTGCCCCCGGTCCCGGGGTGCGCCCCTCCCGGGGGCGCGACATGCAAGGCTTCGTCCCCGTGATCGAGGCCCGGGGGCTCACCAAGCGGTTCGGCGACGTGGTGGCGGTGGACGCCCTGTCCTTCGACGTCCTCCCGGGACGCGTCACCGGCTTCCTCGGGCCCAACGGGTCGGGTAAGTCCACCACCATGCGGATGATCATGGGCCTCGACCTGCCCAACGCCGGCGGCGTCACCGTGGGAGGGCGCCGCTACCACGACCTGGCGTGGCCGCTGCGGGAGGTCGGGGCCCTGCTCGAGGCCAAGGCCATCCACCCCGGTCGCACGGCCCGGGCCCACCTGCGCGGCCTGGCCCGGGCCAACGCCATCCCGAGACGGCGGGTGGACGAGGTCATCGAGCTCGTCGGTCTGTCCGGGGTGGCGGCCAAGCGGGTGGGGAAGTTCTCCCTGGGCATGGGCCAGCGCCTGGGGATCGCCGCCGCCCTCATCGGCGATCCCCCCGTCCTCCTCTTCGACGAGCCCGTGAACGGCCTCGACCCCGAGGGCATCCGCTGGGTCCGCACCCTGTGCAAGCACCTGGCGGGCGAGGGCCGGACGGTGTTCATCTCGAGCCACCTCATGGCCGAGATGGCCCTCACCGCCGACCACCTGGTGGTCATCGGCAAGGGTCGCCTCATCGCCGAGATGCCCGTCAAGGAGTTCGTGGCCCGCAGCTCCCGGCAGACCGTGAAGGTCCGTAGCCGAAGCCCCGAGCAGCTGGCCGCGGCGCTGCGGGCCGGGGGTGCCGAGGTCCTGGCCGATGCGGACGGGTCCATGACCGTCACGGGCAGGTCGGCCGAGGACATCGGCGAGACGGCGGCCTCGATGGGGATCGCCCTGCACGAGCTCACGCCGGAGGCGTCACTCGAGGACGCCTTCATGGAGCTCACCGACACCGCGGTGGAGTTCCGGGGGGCGTCGTGAGCGCCGTCACGGCCGTCCGCCCCGGCCCGGCGGCGCCGGAGCGGGGCCGGGCCGGCCTGGTGGACGCCGTCGGCTCGGAATGGATCAAGTTCTGGACGGTGCGCTCCACCGGATGGACCCTCGCCGTCACCCTGGTGGCAGTGGTGGGCATCTGCGCCCTGGCCACGTCCACCGGTCCCCACGACGTGGTGGCCGATCCCACCCGCCGCAGCCTCATCGGCTTCTTCCTGGGCCAGCTGACGGTGGGGGTGCTGGGTGTGCTCGTCATGAGCGCCGAGTACGGGACGGGGTCGATCCGCTCCACCCTGGCGGCTCTGCCCCGCCGGCCCGTGGTCCTGCTGGCCAAGGTGCTGGTCCTGGGGGCCGTCACCCTGGTGGTGGGCGAGGTGCTCTCCTTCGTGTCCTTCTTCCTGGGCCAGGCGCTGCTCAGTGGTTCGGGCCGCAACCAC
>DATJOV010000198.1:0-3105 GCA_035506735.1 Acidimicrobiales bacterium
CCCGGGCCCCGGGCCGGGTCGGGGCGGGCCCCCGGGCCCGCCCCGGGACGGGCCGGCAGAGGCCCCGGGGGCAGGGCCGGAACCCCTCGGACCGCCCAATTCCACCCCGCGAATTCAGGACAAATCGCGGCCGTGCCGATCCCAAATCAGCGCGGCCGAAATGAGCACACTCCGTGGCGGAATCGCGCAGATCGTCGATCTCTCCGAACACGGTCAAGATGGCGCGGGCGGGCGCCGATAGCCACACCATGGCCGAAGCACGTCTGGGGCCGCTGCGCCCCGCGCCCCGCGTCATGGGCCGCGGGGCGGTGCGCGAGCCCACCGACCACGGCCGCCACCTCACCACCGTCTCGGACCTCACCAACGTGGTGGTGTGGGAGCTCGAGGTCCCCGGCCCCGGGGTGGTGTGGCACGCCCCCTTCTCCCGCCTGCTCAAGGGACAGTCCCCCACCGGGACCTTCCGGGTGCCCCCCGGGGAGGGGGGCCGCCCGGTCCGGGCCGACGAGCTCGGGACGGCCGTCCTCGACCCCATCGTCGAGACGGTGCGGGCCGGGGTGACGTGGGAGACCTACGAGCTCATCCAGGAGTTCGAGGCCCCCGACGGCGCCGTCGGGCGGGTGCTGGTGCGGGCCGTGGCCGTCCCCGACCAGGGCGGCGCCCACTTCCTCGGCATCGTGGCCGACGTGACCGAGCCGGGCGAGATCCCCTGGGTCACCGCCGACGTGGCCGAGCGCCTCCAGCTCCTGGTGGAGCACTCCCCCGACGGGATCATCGTCCACCAGGACGGCCTGGTGGCCTACACCAACCCGGCCGGGGCCCGCATGGTGGGCCTGGCCGGACCCAACGAGGGGCTGGGCAAGCCCATCACCTCGTTCATCTCCCCCGACGACCTCACCGCCACCATCGCCCGCCTGGCCCAGCTCAAGGAGCCCGGCGACGTGGTGAAGGGGTTCGAGGCCCGCCTGCTGCGGGCCGACGGGGGCACGATCCCGGTGGAGATCGCCAGCGCCCGCACCTCGTGGAACGGCAAGCCCGCCTTCCAGGTCATCATGCGCGACGTCTCGGAGCGCAAGCTGGCCGAGGAGGCCGCCGCGGCCCGCTCGGCCGTGGAGCGCCGCTACGCCGCGGCGGTGGCCGCCCTGGAGGAGGGCGTGGTGGTCATCGACCAGCAGGGGGCGGTGGTGGGGGCCAACGACTCGGCCACCCGCATTCTGGGCGGGCGCCTCCACACCGGGCGGGGCGACGAGATCTTCACCGCCGGCTCGCCCGCCCAGCGCGAGGACGGCTCGCCCTTCTCCGTGGACGAGCTCCCCCTGGCCGCGACCGGACGCCACCACCTGGCCACCACGCGCGTGGTGGTGGGCGTGCGCGACGAGCACGGCGCCGCCCAGTGGCTGTCGGTGAGCGCCCGTCCCCTGGGCGACGCCGAGAGCGTGGACAACGCCGCCGTGGTGTGCTCGGTCAGCGACATCACCGAGTCCAAGACCCTCCTCGACCGCCTGGCGTGGGAGGCCCGCAACGACCCCCTCACGGGCCTGGCCAACCGCAGCGGCTTCCTCACCGCCGTGCAGGGCGCCATCGAGGAGGCCGACGCCGAGAGCCTGGCCGGCCTGGTCATGTTCTTCGTGGACCTCGACCGCTTCAAGCTGGTGAACGACAGCCTGGGCCACGCCGTGGGCGACGAGGTGCTCCTGGCCGTGGCCGAGCGCCTGCGGGCCGGCATGCCCGCCGCCATCAGCCTGTCGCGCCTGCACGGGGACGAGTTCGCCGCCCTGGAGGCGGGCGTCGCCGACACCGACGCCGCCCTGCAGCGGGCCGAGGAGCTGCGGGCCGTGCTCTCGGCCCCCGTGCACCTGAGCACGGGCCGCACCCTGGCCGTGACGGCCAGCATCGGGCTGGTGCGCCTGGCCGACGTGGGCAACGAGGCCTCGGCCGTGCTCCAGGACGCCGACATGGCCATGCTCCAGGCCAAGACACGGGGCCGGGGCCGGGTGGCCATCTTCGACGCCGGGCTGCGCGAAGAGGTGGGCAGCCGCCTCGAGCTCGAGCACGACCTGCGGGCCGCCGTGGACAACGGGGAGCTCCGCCTCGAGTACCAGCCCCTGGCCTCGCTCGGCAACGGGCGGGTGCTCGGCCTCGAGGCCCTGGTGCGCTGGGAGCACCCCCGCCGGGGGCTCCTCATGCCCGACCGCTTCGTCAGCCTGGCCGAGGAGTCCGAGCTCATCGTGGCCCTGGGCCGGTGGGTGCTCGAGGCGGGCTGCGCCCAGATGGCGCGCTGGCGCGCCATGTACCCCGAGGCGGCCGACTCCTTCCTGGCCGTCAACGTCTCGCCCCGCCAGCTCGAGGGCCATGAGCTGGTGCCGGCCCTGCGCCGGGCCCTCGACAACAGTGGGCTCCCGGCCGGCGCCCTCCTGCTCGAGATCACCGAGTCGGGCCTCGTGGCCGACGACGGGCACCTCGACAACATCCTCGACGAGCTGCGCCAGTTCGGGGTGCGCCTGGCCATCGACGACTTCGGCACCGGGTACTCCTCGCTCAGCCATCTCAAGCGGCTGCCGGTGAGCTACCTCAAGGTGGACCGGGCCTTCGTGAGCGGGCTCGGCACCGACGCCGAGGACGAGCGCATCGTGGCCGCCATCACCGAGCTGGGCCACGGCCTGGGCCTGCGGGTGGTGGCCGAGGGCGTCGAGAACCGCCAGCAGCGCCACGTGGCGCGCCAGCTGGGCTGCGACCTCTACCAGGGCTACCTGCTGGCCAAGCCGTGCCGGCCCCGCGACATCCCGGCCTTCTGGCGGGCCCGGCCCCCGGCCGCCCGCACCGGAGCCGACGCCGCGCACTGAGCACGCCCCGGGGTCAGCCCCGGCGGGCCAGCACCTCCACGTGGGGGACGACGAACACGGCGTCGGGGTGGGCGGCCCAGCGCTCGAAGGCGCCGGCCAGCTCGGCGAGCTCGGCGGCGTCGCTCAGCCCCTCGGCACGGGCCTGCTCGGCGAAGGCCGAGTGCTGCACCCGCTCGGCCCACAGCCCGCCCCACCACGCCCGGCTGGCGGGGTCGGCGAAGGTCCAGGCCGAGCCGCTCACCACCACCTCGGCGAAGCCGGCCGC
>DATJOV010000199.1:0-5512 GCA_035506735.1 Acidimicrobiales bacterium
ACAGCGTGCACCCCAAGACGCCGGGGCAGAAGCGCTACACCGACGCCATCGCCGCCAACATCGTCACCTTCGGCATCGGCCCGGCCGGCACCGGGAAGTCCTACCTGGCCGTGGCCCTGGCCGTGCAGGCCCTGCAGGCCCGCGACGTCGACCGCATCATCCTCACCCGGCCCGCGGTCGAGGCGGGGGAGCGCCTCGGCTTCCTGCCCGGCGACATCATGGCCAAGGTCGACCCCTACCTGCGCCCCCTGTACGACGCCCTCTACGACCTGCTCGGCCCCGAGGGGGCCCAGCGCCTGCTCGAGCGGGGCACCATCGAGGTGGCCCCCCTGGCCTTCATGCGGGGCCGCACCCTCAACCGCAGCTTCATCATCCTCGACGAGGCGCAGAACACCACCCCCGAGCAGATGAAGATGTTCCTCACCCGCATCGGGTTCCGCTCCAAGGTGGTGGTGACCGGCGACGTCACCCAGATCGACGTCCCCGGGGGCCGCTCGGGCCTGCCCGGCCTCGAGGCCGTGCTGAGCGGGGTGCCGGGGCTGGCCTTCGTCCACCTCACCCAGCGCGACGTGGTGCGGGCCCGCATCGTGGCCGACATCGTCTCCGCCTACGAGCGGGCCGATGCCGAGGGCGGGCGCTCCCGCCCCCCGGCCGGACGCGCCGGGCGCGGCGGACGTCGGACCCACGTCGACGGCGAGTGACCGGGACCGCCGTGGCCATCGACGTCTTCGCCGCCGACGAGCAGTCCGAGCTCGCCGTCGACGTCGAGCGCTTCGCCACCCTGGCCCGCCACGTCCTCGGGGCCCAGCACCTGAAGGAAGCGGTCGAGGTGTCGCTCCTGTTCGTGGACGAGCCCACCATCGCCGAGCTCCACGAGCGCTTCCTGGGGGAGCCCGGGCCCACCGACGTGCTCGCCTTCCCCATCGACGAGGAGCCCGAGCAGGGGGGCCGTTCCCCCGACGAGGGGGGCACCGGGCCGGGCGGGGGGCTCCCCGCCGACGAGAGCGACATGCCGGTGCTCCTCGGCGACGTGGTGGTGTGCCCCACCGTGGCGGCCCGCAACGCGGCCGAGCACGGGGTGGGCTTCGACGACGAGGTGGCCCTCCTGGTGGTGCACGGCCTGCTCCATCTCCTGGGCATGGACCACGTGGCCGACGTCGAGGCGGAGGAGATGGAGCGCCGCGAGCGTGAGCTCCTGGCCCGCTTCCACCGGGCCGGGCCCTAGCGGGGGCCGGCGTGGAGGCCATCCTGGCGGCGACGGGCTTCGGCGGCGCCGACGATGCCATCGTCGTCGTCGTGGTGCTCCTCCTGGCGGCGTCGGCGGTGCTGGCCATGGCCGAGACGGCGCTGGTGCGGATCAACCGGGCCAAGGCCATGGCCCTGCGCGAGGAGCGCCGGCGGGGCTCGAGCCGCCTGGTGCGCCTGGTCGAGCACCCCGAGAACTTCCTCAACTCCATCCTCCTCGTGGTGCTGGTGTGCCAGCTCGTGACCGCCACCCTGGTGGGCATCCTGGCCGAGCGCCTCTTCGGGGCGTGGGGGGTTGCGGCCGCCACCGTGTTCGAGATCGCCGTGATCTTCGTCCTGGCCGAGGCCCTCCCCAAGAACTGGGCCGTCTACAACCCCGAGCGCGCCGCCCTCCTGGCCGCCCCCATCGTCTCGACCCTGGTGCGCTTCCCTCCCGTGCGCCTCGTGTCCAACGGCCTCAACGGGCTGGCCAACCTCCTGGTCGGCCCCCGCCACCGGCGCGGCCACGGCGTGAGCGAGTCCGAGCTCCTGGCCCTGGCCGACGTGGCCGAGGAGGAGGAGGTCATCGAGACCCACGAGCGCGAGCTCATCCACTCCATCATCGAGTTCGGCGACACCATCGTGCGCGAGGTCATGGTGCCCCGCCCCGACATGCGGGCGGTGGAGGCGGACCAGAGCGTGGCCGAGGCCCTGGGGGTGGCCCTCGACGCCGGCTTCAGCCGCCTGCCCGTGCACGAGGGAAACCTCGACGACGTGGTGGGGATCGTGAACGCCAAGGACCTCATGCGGGGCGAGCGCGAGGGACGGGGCGCCGAGCCGGTCCGGGTCGCGGCCCGCCCCGCCCGGTTCGTGCCCGAGACCAAGCGGGTGTCGCGCCTCATGCGCGAGATGCAGGAGGACCAGTTCCACATGGCCGTGGTGGTCGACGAGTACGGGGGCACGGCCGGCCTGGTCACCCTGGAGGACCTCATCGAGGAGCTCGTGGGCGAGATCGTCGACGAGTACGACGTGGAGGAGCCGCCCGTCCAGACCCTGCCCGACGGCGAGGTCTCGGTCACGGCCCGCCTGGCGGTGGACGAGCTCAACGACCTCATGCACGCCGAGCTCCCCGAAGGCGACTGGGACACCGTGGGGGGGCTCCTCTTCAACGTCCTGGGCCGGGTGCCGGTCGAGGGCGAGGCCGTCGACGTCGACGGGCTGCGGCTGGTGGCGGAGCGGGTCCAGGGGAGCCGGATCGGGCGCATCCGCATCGCCACCCTGGACGGGCCCCCGAGCGGCGACGGCCGTGACGACGGGGACTGACCCCGGCGCCGGGCTGCGCTCGGGCTTCGTCACCGTGGTGGGGCGGCCCAACGTGGGCAAGTCCACCCTCGTCAACGCCGTGCTGGGCACCAAGGTCACCATCACCTCCCCCCGGCCCAACACCACCCGCCGCTCGGTGCGGGGCGTCCTCCACCGTCCCGGCATCCAGGCCGTACTGGTGGACACCCCCGGGCTCCACCGCCCCCGCAGCGCCCTGGGGGTCCGCCTCAACGAGCACGTGGACGAGGCCCTGGGCGACATCGACGTGGTGGTGGCGGTGCTCGACGCCACCGCCCCCGTGGGCCCGGGCGACCGCCTCGTGCTGGAGCGGGCCGCCGCCTCCAGCGCCGCCCACCACGGCCCCGCCGGCGCCCCCCTCCACGGCCTGCTGGTGGCGGTGAACAAGGCCGACCGGGCCACGCCGGCCCAGGTCCTCGAGCGTCTGGCCGAGGCCCACGCCGCCGTCGAGGGCGAGGACGGGGATGCCGGGGCCGAGTACTTCCCCCTCTCGGCCCGCACCGGTGCCGGCGTCGAGGCCCTGGTGGAGGCGGTGCTGGCCCGGCTCCCCCCGGGACCGCCCTACTTCCCCCCCGACATGGTGAGCGACGTCCCCGAGGCCTTCTGGGTGGCGGAGCTCGTGCGCGAGCAGCTGCTGGCCCGGGTGGAGGACGAGCTGCCCCACGCCATCGCCTGCCGGGTCACGGCGTGGGAGTGGCCCCACATCGGCGTCGACATCGTGGTCGAGCGGGACTCGCAGAAGGGGATCGTGATCGGCAAGGGGGGGGCCGTGCTCAAGGAGGTGGGCATCGCCGTGCGGGCCCAGCTCCCCCCCGGCGCCTACCTGGAGCTGCGGGTGCGGGTGGACAAGCGCTGGCAGCAGCGCCCCGAGGCCATCGAGCGCCTGGGCTACTGATCCGGCCCGGATCCGGCCCGGATCCGGCCCGGATCCGGCCCGCTCCCGGGCCCGCCTCAGGGCGTCCCGGCGTGGGCCGCCGCGGCGGCCTGGAGGAAGGCGCACACCTCGGCCCGGTCCACGGTGCGGCGCATGGGGGGCATGGTGTCGAGCAGGACCCGGCGGTACCCGGCCCGGGCCAGGCGGGGGTCGAGGACGGCCACCACCCCGGTGTCGGTGGCGCTGCGGATGAGCCGCCCCGCCCCCTGGGCCAGCAGGGTGGCGGCCCGGGGCAGGTCCACCAGGCGGAAGGCCCCCTCGCCGGCCCGCTCCCGGCGGGCCTGGAGGAGGGGGTCGTCGGGCCGGGGGAAGGGGAGGCGGTCGAGGGTCACGAGCGACAGCGTGGGCCCGGGCACGTCCACCCCCTGCCAGAACGACATGGTGGCGAAGAGGCAGGCGGCCGGCTCGGCGCTGAAGCGCTCCAGCAGGGTGACCTTGGGCAGGTCCCCCTGGGCCAGGATGGGGAAGGCCACCCTGTGGCGCAGGTCGGCGGCGGCCCCCTGCATGGCCCGCCAGCTCGTGAACAGGGCCAGGGTGCGTCCCCCGGCGGCGGTGATGAGGGCGGCCAGCTCCTCGTGCAGGGCCTCGGCGGCCCCCGGGCGCCGGGGGTCGGGGAGGTGGGTGGCGCAGTAGAGCAGGGCGCACCGGCGGTAGGGGAAGGGGCTGCCCACGTCGAGCTCGTCCGTGGCGGCGGGGGGCAGGCCCAGGCGCCCCCCGATGCCGGGCGGCAGGGTGGCCGAGGTGAGCACGGCCGTGACCCGGGGCCACAGCCGGGCCGCCAGCACCGGGCCCACCTCCACCGGGGCGGCCCGGAGCACCGCCGTGCGCCCTCCCGGCCCCTGGGACTCCACCCAGGCCACGTGGTCCTCGTCCAGGGCAGCCACCGTGCCCAGCTCCTCCAGGAGGTGGCCCACGACCACCTGGGCCCGTGCCCGCCGGGCCCCCGTGTCGCCCTCCTCGGCCCCGCCGCCCCGGGCCCCGGGGTCCCCGGCCCCGTCCTCGCCCCCCCGGCGCAGGGCCCCGCCCAGGGCCTCGAGGCGCCCGGCCGCCAGGGCCAGCACGGCGGCCAGCTCGGCCTCGCCCGTCGGGTCGCCGAGCACCCGCCGCCCCACCAGCGGCACCAGCGCCCCCTCGAGGCGCTCGGCGGCGTCGTCCACGGCGTCGGCCAGGGGGGTCTCGGCCTCGCCCACCAGCCCCCGGGCCGCCTGGGCCAGGGCGTGGAGCCGGCCGGCGGTGAGCTCCACCCCGAGGGCCGCCGTCATGACGTCCTCCACGGCGTGGGCCTCGTCCAGGACCACCACGTCGTGCTCGGGGAGCACGGCGCCGTCGCTGGCCACGTGGGTGGCGTAGAGGTGGGTGTTGACCACCACCACATGGGCCTCGGCCGCCCGCTCCCGGGCCCGCTCGGCGAAGCACACCGTGCCCGAGGGGCAGCGGAAGGCCCCCGGGCACTCCCGGGCCGACACCGACAGGGCGGCCCAGGCCCGGGGGTGGGGCTCGAAGTCGAGCTCGGCCCGGTCCCCCGTGGGGGTGTCCTCGGCCCAGGCCAGGAGTCGGCGGATCTGGCCCCCCAGGCGCCCGAGGTCGACGGGGCGTCCCCGGTCCCCGCCCGCCCCCGGGCCGTCGCCCCCCCCGGGGTCCTCGAACAGGGCCAGGGCCGACAGGGAGGGCTCCTCCACCGCCCCGCCCACCTCCAGGGCCCGCTGGCGGCACAGGTAGTTGGCCCGCCCCTTCACCACGGCCCAACGCAGGGCCACGGTGTCGGCCACGCCCGCCGCCACCAGGGGCAGGTCCTTCCCGGCCAGCTGGTCCTGGAGGGCCCGGGTGGCGGTGGCCACCACCACCCGCCGTCCCGACAGGGCGGCCGGCACGAGGTAGGCGAAGGACTTCCCCGTCCCCGTCCCCGCCCCCACCACCAGGTGGCGTCGCTCCTCCACGGCCCGGGCCACGGCCTCGGCCATGGCCACCTGGCCGGGGCGGTCCTCGCCCCCGCCGGGCAGGGCGGCCGTCACC
>DATJOV010000200.1:0-4585 GCA_035506735.1 Acidimicrobiales bacterium
CCCGGGGCGGTCCTCGGCCTCCCGACCAGGCCGGGGACGGACCCGGCGCTCACCGGGGCCGCTCCCGTGGTGGGGACGCCGAGGCCGGGCGGGGAGCCGTCCGGGGACGGCCCAGGGAGGAAAGGAGCCCGTGGTGACCGAGACAGCCCAGGACCCCGCCGTGCTGGTGGAGGCCCCCGTGGTGGAGCGGGTCCTCGCCGCCGCCCTGCGCCGGGGCGGGGACTTCGCCGAGCTCTTCGTGGAGGACCGCCACAGCACCTCGGCCGTCCTCGACGACGGGAAGGTCGAGGAGCTCTCGTCGGGCCGCGACCGGGGTGCCGGGGTGCGGGTGGTGGTGGGGGAGACCACGGGCTACGCCCACAGCGCCGACCTCTCCGAGGCCGGGCTGGTGGCGGCGGCCGAGGCGGCGGCGGCGGTGGCCCGCCGGGGCGGCCCGGGCCGGGTGGTGGCCCTCGAGGCCAGGCAGGCCGAGCGCCGCAACGAGGTGGCCGTCCTGCCCGACGACGTCCCCAAGGCCCGCAAGATCGAGCTCCTGGTGCAGGCGGACGAGGCGGCCCGGGCCGCCGGCGGCGCCGTCAGCCAGGTCTCGGCCTCGTACGGCGACGGGCGGCGCCGGATCCAGGTGGCCAACAGCGAGGGCGTGCTCGTGTCCGACGACCAGGTGCGGTCCCGGGTCAGCGTGTCGTGCGTGGCCGTGGGCGACACCGGCATGCAGACCGGCTACGAGTCGAGCGCCCTCACCCTGGGCTTCGAGCTCTTCGACACCGTCGACGTGGCCGAGGTGGCGACCGCCGCCGCCCGCCGGGCCCTGGCCAAGCTCACGGCCCGTCCCGCCCCCAGCGGGGAGGTCCCCCTGGTCCTGGCGTCGGGGAGCGGCGGCATCCTCTTCCACGAGGCCTGCGGGCACGGCCTCGAGGCCGACCACATCGCCAAGCAGGCCTCCGTCTACACCGGGCGGGTGGGCGAGCAGGTGGCGAGCCCCCTGGTCACCTTGGTGGACGACGGCACCATGGGCCCGGAGTGGGGCAGCTACGGCGTGGACGACGAGGGCAACGCCGCCCGGCGCAACGTCCTCATCGAGCACGGCGTGCTGACCAACTACCTGTGGGACTACCTCCGGGCCCGCAAGGAGGGCCGGGCCTCGTCCGGCAACGGCCGGCGCCAGAGCTACCGCCACCTGCCCATGGTGCGCATGACCAACACCTTCCTCCTCGACGGGGACGCCGATCCCGAGGAGCTCCTGGCCCAGACGCCCCACGGGGTGTACGTGGCCAAGCTGGGGGGCGGCCAGGTCAACACCACCACCGGTGACTTCGTCTTCGGCACGGTGGAGGCCTACCTGATCGAGGACGGCCACCTCACCGAGCCCCTGCGCGACGCCAACCTGATCGGGAACGGCCCCGAGGTCCTGCGCCGCATCGACGCCGTGGCCAACGACTTCGCCATGGGACCGGGCACGTGCGGGAAGGACGGGCAGAGCGTCCCCGTCGGCTGCGGCCAGCCCACCCTGCGCATCACCGGTGTCACCATCGGGGGCACGGCCGATGCCTGAGGCGGCCCTGCGGACGGGGACGGGGGAGCTCCTGGCCCTGGCCACCTCGCTGGCCGGGGCGGCCCGGTCGGGCGAGCAGCTCGAGGTGTACGTGTCGCGGGGCGTCGAGACCGACGTGCGCGCCTACGACGGGGAGGTGGAGTCCCTGTCCTCGGCCGCCTCGGCCGGGGTGGGCGTCCGGGTGGTCAGCGGGGGACGCCAGGGCTTCGCCTACGCCGGGACCCTCGACCGGGCCGTGATCGCCCAGACCCTGGCCGAGGCCCGGGACAACGCCACCTTCGCCACCCCCGACGAGCACGTGGGCCTGGCCGAGCCCGACGGCGCCGCCCCCGTGGCCCTGGACCTGTGGGACGAGAGCGTCCTCACCACCCCCAGCGAGGCCAAGGTGGAGCTGGCCCTGGAGCTCGAGCGCATGGTGCGGGGGGCCGATCCCCGGGTGCGGCAGGTGGCCTTCGCCGACTACGGCGACATGGCGGCCGAGATGGCCATCGCCACCTCGACCGGGATCACGGCCACGGCCCGGCGCACGGTGTGCAGCCTGGCGGCCGAGGCCATCGCCGGCGACGAGGACGACAGCCAGACCGGGGTGGGCTTCTCGGCCGGGCGGGGCCCGGGGGAGGTCGACGCGGCCCGGGCCGCCGCCGACGCCGTGGAGCGGGCCACCCGCATGATCGGTGCCGCCAAGGCCCGCTCGGGCCGGTGCGTGGTGGTCCTCGACCCCCGGGTGACCTCGACCCTGCTGGCCATCGTGGCCGGGGCCCTGTCGGGCGAGGCCGTGACCAAGGGCCGCTCCTTCTTCGCCGGGCGGGTGGGCGAGGAGGTGGGGATGACCTCGCTCACCCTGGTGGACGACCCCACCGACGCCCGGGCCTTCGGTGCCTCGGCCCACGACGCCGAGGGACTGGCGTGCCGGCGCAACGTCCTGGTCGAGCGGGGCGTCCTGCGGGGTTTCGTCTTCGACACCACGGCGGGCCGCAGGGCCGGGGTGGCCTCCACCGCCTCGGCCGTCCGGGGCGGCTACGCCACCACGCCCACGGCGGGGTGCCGGGCCCTGGCCCTGGCCCCGGGGACCCTCGGGGCGGACGAGGTCCTGGCAGCCGTGGGCGAGGGCCTCTACGTGCAGTCGGTCACCGGGGTGCACTCGGGGGTGAACCCCGTGAGCGGCGACTTCTCGGTCGGGGCCGAGGGCCTCATGATCCGCAGCGGCGTCCTGGCCGAGCCGGTGCGCGAGGTGACGGTGGCCTCCACCCTGCAGCGCATGCTCCAGTCGGTGGTGCACGTGGGGGCCGACGTGGAGTGGCTCCCGGGGGTGGCGGCGGGCCAGACCCTGGCCATCGAGGGGATGGCGCTCAGCGGGGCCTGAGGGTGCCCCGCCCCCTCAGGACGCCGCCGCGGCCGAGCCCGAGGGGCTCTTCGACGCCCCGTCCTTGGCCGGCGCCTTCGGGGCGTCCTTGGGCGGGCCCGACGCGGCCCCGCCCTTGGCCTCGTCCGAGGAGCCGGTGGTGCCGTCCGAGCCGGCCTTGGCGCCGTCGGCCGAGCCCGACGCGGCGTCCCCCCGCTCGGCCTTCTCCCCCCGCTCGGTGCGCTTGGACGAGCCGCGGTTGTCGGTCTTGTAGAAACCGCTGCCCTTGAAGACCACCCCCACGGCGCCGAAGACCTTGCGCAGGGGGCCCCCGCACGAGGGGCACTCGGTGAGGGGGTCGTCGCCGATGGACTGCACGACGTCGAAGTGCTCGTCGCACGATCGGCACGCGTACTCGTAGGTCGGCATCCGGCCTCGGCTCCTTTCCGGGTCCAGGGCGCCGCGCCTGGCACTCGTTGCCCTAGAGTGCCAAGTCTACCGCCGCCGGCGCGGCAAGCGCCCACCCCCACCAACCGGGGTCGGCGTTCCCCAGTGTCGTAGACTTCGGCCGTGGTCGACCGCAGCCTGACCCATCTGGACCCCTTGGGCGGTGCCCGCATGGTGGACGTCACGCCCAAGGAGCCCACCCACCGCCGGGCCCTGGCCCGGTGCAAGGTCATGATGGCGCCCGAGACCACGGCCAAGGTGGCCAGCAACGCCATCACGAAGGGCGACGTGCTGGGGGCGGCCCGCATCGCCGGCATCCAGGCCGCCAAGCGCACCCCCGATCTCATCCCGATGTGCCGCCCCCTCCTGGTGGGGGCGGTGCACGTCAACTTCACCATCGGCGACAACTACGTCGAGGTCGAGGCCCAGGTGGAGACCGTGGATCGCACCGGGGTGGAGATGGAGGCCCTCACGGCGTGCTCCGTGGCCGCCCTCACCATCTACGACATGTGCAAGTCGTCCGATCGCTCCATGAGCGTGGGCGAGCTGGCCCTGTGGGAGAAGACCGGGGGCAGCGTCGGCACCTGGCGCCGATCCACGCTCTAGGGCCGGCGTTCGCGCTCCGGGGTGGACCCGGGCCGGATCAGCGCAGGCGGAAGCGCTTGCGCCGCCCCCGGGCGATGAGGGTGACGTCCTTGCTGATGACCTCGGCCTCGTTGACCCCCGGCTCCGGGGTTGCCACCTCGATCTCGGGTGCGGCGGCCAGGATCTCGGTGGCGAGCGAGGCGGCCGACGCCATGGCGCCCCCCGACTCGGTGACACCCTCGTCGGGTGAGTGGACGAAGGGGCTGAACGGCTCGGGGGTCTCCACGAACACGGGACCGGCCTCGGGGTCACCGTAGGAGGGCGGGGCCGGCGGCATCCGCAGCTGCTCGGGCATGGGGGCCTCGAGGAAGGCCGGCGGCGGCGGGGGCGGGGCCACGGTGGGTTCGGGGGCGGCGAAGAGTGCGGCCGGGGCCTCGGGCGCCGCCTCGGTGCTGAACAGCGGCGGGGGCGGGGGCGCCACGGCCACCACGGGCGAGGGCGGTGGCACCGTTGCCGCCGGCATGGGCGCCACGATCTCGAAGACGGGCGGGGGCGGCGGGGGGGTCGTGTCGAGCACCGACGCCGGTGCCGGCGCCGGCACCGGCGGCGCTGGGGTCGGGGTGACGACGGAGTTCGGGACCGGCCCTGCGTCCTCGAGC
>DATJOV010000201.1:0-4311 GCA_035506735.1 Acidimicrobiales bacterium
ACCGGCCCCTCCGGGGCCGCCGCCGGGCCGGGGGGCCGCAGGGCCCGCATGAGGCTGTGCCCGGGCGCCGCCTCCAGCAGGGGGGGGAAGACCGCCGCCGCGCTCATGCGGGCCGTGTCCCCGGCGTGGATCCCCCCCACCAGGGGGTCGACCAGGAGCTCGGTCACCTCCCGGCCGAGCCGGGCCGTGGTGACGGCGGCCACGGCCCGGTCGGGCACGCTCCCGGGGGGCCGGCTCGGGCCCCGACCGGGACTGGCCAGGTCCAGGGCGGCCCGGGCCAGTCCCGGCGGGGAGAGGATCCCGGAGCGGGCCAGGGGGGCGAGGCGGGTGGGCACGCCCAGGGCCAGGCCGTCGGGCAGGGGCCGGAGCCGTCCCCGGGCCAGGACGAAGGCGTTGCGCCGCCCCGGCGCCACCAGGTCGGGGCCCAGGCCCAGCTCCCGGCACAGGTCGACGGCCTCGGGCCGCCGGGCCAGGAAGGCGTCGGGGCCGAGGTCCACGGTCCGCCCCCCGATCTCGGCCGACGCCAGCTTGCCCCCCAGGCGGGCCGAGGCCTCGAGCACCACCACCCGGGGGGCCCCGGGCGCCGAGGCCAGGGCCAGGGCCGCGCTCAGGCCGGCGATGCCCCCGCCCACCACCACCACGGTGGGGCGGGGGAGGGGCCCGCCGGGCCCGGGGCGCGATGGCGGGGCGGCCACGTCAGGCCGGGGCCGGGCCGGCGGCGTCGAGGACCACGCCGGCCAGGGTGTCGCAGAAGGCGGGGTCGTCGTCGAGCGAGGCCGTGCGGGCGAAGGCCAGCCCCGCCGCCCGGGCCGCCCCGGCCGCCTCGACGTCGATGTCGTAGAGGACCTCGAGGTGGTCGGCCACGAAGCCGATGGGGCACACCACCACGGCGGCGGCGCCGGTGGCCGGGAGCCCGGCGATCACCGCACCCACGTCGGGCCCGAGCCAGGGATCGGGGGTGCGCCCCGCGCTCTGCCACGCCACCGACCACCGCCCCACCCCGGCGGCGGTGGCCACGGCGGCGGCCGAGGCCCGGACCTGCTCGGGGTAGGGGTCGCCCCCCTCCACCAGGCGGGCCGGGATGCTGTGGGCGGTGAAGAGCACCGTGGCCCCGGCCCGGGCGTCGTCGTCGAGGCTCCCCAGGGCGGCCTCCACCCGCTCCGCCACGGCCCGGACGAAGCCGGGAGCCAGGTGCCAGTGCTCGACCACGGTCATCTCCCGCGGCCCTCCCGCGTCCGGCGGCAGGGACCCGGCCGCGGCCCGGGCCCGGCGGGCGTACTCGCCCACGCTGGCGGCCGAGTAGTGCGGGGTGAGCACCACCCCCACCATGCGTCGCACCCCGGCCCGCCCCAGGGCGGCTACGGCGTCCTCGATGCGGGGATCGGCGAACTTGGCCCCGGCCGCCACCGTGGTGCGCCCCGGGGCCCGCCGCTCCAGGGCCCGGCCGATGCCCTCGACCTGGGCGGCGGTGCGCTCGTTGAGGGGGGAGGTCCCCCCGATGGCCCGGTAGCGGCGCTCGAGGTCGTCCAGGAGGGGCGGGGGAGGCGGGCTGCCCCGGCGGATCTCGGTGTAGAAGGCGGGCAGGTCCTCCAGGCGGCGGGGCGTGCCGTGGGACATGACCAGCACGCCGATCTCGGTCATGGCTCGGCCCTCACCGCCGCCCCCTCCTCCCCCAGGGTGGCGGCGGGGACGGCGTGGACGAGCTCCACCACCCGGGCCAGGACGTCGGGATCGGTCTCGGGCAGGACCCCGTGCCCGAGGTTGAAGACGTGGCCCGTGCCCCCACCCCGGCGCAGGACGTCGCGGGTCTCGGCCTCCACCGCCTCCCACGGGCCCAGGCAGGTGGCGGGGTCGAGGTTCCCCTGCAGGGCCCGGCCCGGGCCGACCCGCCGGCGGGCCTCGTCCAGGGGGACCCGCCAGTCCACCCCCACCACGTCGGCGCCGGCCTCGGCCATGAGGGGGAGGAGCTCCCCCGTGCCCACCCCGATGTGGATGCGGGGCACCCCCAGGTCGGCCAGGGCCCCCAGGACCTTGGCCGAGGCGGGCAGGACCGAGCGGCGGTAGTCGAGGGGGGAGAGGGCCCCGGCCCAGCTGTCGAAGAGCTGCACCGCCGCCGCCCCCGCCTCCACCTGGGCCCGCAGCGTGGCCACGGCCATGTCGGCCAGGCGGTCGAGCAGGCCCCGCCACAGGTCGGGCTCGGCCCGCAGGAGGGCCTTGGTGCGGGCGTAGGTGCGCGACGGGCCCCCCTCGACCAGGTAGCTGGCCACGGTGAAGGGCGCCCCGGCGAAGCCGATGAGGGGGATCCCGAGGGGGGTGAGCTCGGCCACCACGGCCCGGACCGTCTCGGCGACGTAGGGG
The DNA here is from genome assembly GCA_035506735.1 of Acidimicrobiales bacterium. Lineage (GTDB taxonomy): Bacteria > Actinomycetota > Acidimicrobiia > Acidimicrobiales > UBA8190 > DATJOV01. Next base: position 2,359 of record DATJOV010000201.1, read on the forward strand.
GTGTCGGCCTCGGGGTCGAGGGGGCGGAGCCGGGCCAGGTCCCCGGCGTGGCGGAAGGGGGGGTCCACCACCGGGCCGCGGCCCTGCTCGACGTCGACGCCGAAGCCCACGGCCGCCACCGGGACCACGATGTCGCCGAAGAGGATGGCGGCGTCGACGCCGTAGCGGCGCACGGGCTGGAGGGTGAGCTCGCACGCCAGCTCGGGCCGCCGGATGGCGTCGAGGATGCTCCCCGCGCCGCGCGCCGCCCGGTACTCGGGCAACGACCGCCCCGCTTGGCGCATGAACCACACCGGCACCGTGTCGACGGGTCGGCCCCGGCAGGCTCGCACGAACGCCGAGTCCGCCAGGTGCACGGCGACGACGCTACCGGACCGGGCGCGCGTCCCCTTTTCCCCCGGATTCGGGGGCATTCGGGGGGGACCGGCCCGTCGTGTGGGCCCGGCCCGAGGGGTATGCTCGATGGTTCACCGCGTGCGTCGGTGGAGAGGGAGCGGCGGTGACCACGCATCCTGAGCTCGAGGCGGAGCAGGCCCACGTGGACCGGGCCTACGAGCGCCTCGACCAGCTGCGCGCCGACACCGCGGAGCTTCTGCGCTCCGTGCTCGATCAGGGTCGCGGGGGCACCCACCAATTCCGCGAGGAGCGCGACGTCATCGTCCGCACCAGCCTGGCCCGCCTCGACCAGCTCGACATCGGCGAGCAGGCCCTGTGCTTCGGCCGCATCGACCGGCGGGTCGAGGGCGCCCCCGAGGCCGGCCCGGCCGGGACCGAGAGCTTCCACGTCGGCCGCCTGGGCATCTCGGGCGAGGACCTCGAGCCGCTGGTGGTGGACTGGCGGGCGCCGATCGCCGAGCCCTTCTACCGGGCCACGGGGCGCGACCCCATGGGCCTGGTCCTGCGACGGCATCTGGCCGCCCAGGGCCGACGCATCGTGGGCATCGAGGACGAGCGTTTCGCGGCCCAGACGGCCGGCAACGGCCAGGGCCGCGCCGTGACGGATGCGGTGAACGGCCAGGGCGCGGCGCCGGGGTCGACCGGTGTCGACGTCGAATTTGAGCTGGGCGGTCCCGGCGCTCTCCTGGCCGCCCTCCAGAGTGTCCGCACCGGCACGATGCGTGACATCGTCGCCACCATCCAGCGGGAGCAGGACGAGATCATCCGCTCCAGCCTCCCCGGGGTCATGGTGGTCCAGGGCGGCCCGGGCACGGGGAAGACGGCGGTGGCGCTGCACCGCGCCGCATACCTTCTCTATACGCACCGCTTTCCCCTCGAGCGCCAGGGCGTCCTCGTGATCGGGCCCAACCCCCTGTTCCTGCGCTACATCGAGCACGTGCTGCCGTCGCTGGGGGAGAGCGGGATCACGCTGTCGACCATCGAGGGCCTGGTCCACGGGGTGGCGGTGCGGGCCGAGGACCCCCCCGAGGTGGCCCGCCTCAAAGGTGAGGCCCGCATGGCGCGCCTGGTGGCCCGGGCCGTGCGCACCCGCCAGCGTCCCCTGCGCCGTGCCGCCGAGGTGCCCTTCGGGGCCGCCGTCCTGCGCCTGGACGCCGCCGCTTCGGCCGAGATCGTGGCGGCGACCCGGCGCCGGCCCGGCACCCACAACGCCCGGCGCCGGTTCGTGGAGCAGCTGGTGGTGCGCCGCCTGGCCGATGACTACGTGCGGGCCCTCACGGCCCACGGGGCCGGGCCGGGCACCGGCTCCCAGGAGCTCGATGCCGGGGCGGCCCACGGGAGCGGGGCCTGGTCCGAGAGCTCGGAGCCCGGGCCGGCGCCACCGGGCGCCGACGGCGCCCGGCCCGAGCCCGTGGACGTCACCGACGACGAGGGCGGCTTCGACCTGGCCGAGTTCTCCCGCCAGGTCCGGCGCGTCCCTCAGGTGGTGGACATGCTCGACCGCATGTGGCCCCGGCTCAGCGCCGAGGAGCTGCTCCACGACCTGTTCGGCTCGCC
>DATJOV010000202.1:0-5424 GCA_035506735.1 Acidimicrobiales bacterium
GATCTTCCAGACGGCCAGGCCGCGGTCGCGGGTGAGGTAGTCACGCAGGCCGGCCAGGGTCGGCGCGTCGTGGCCCTCGGCCAGCTCGAGGACCGCGCACACCCGTTCGCCGGTCACCTCGTCGGGCAGCCCGATGACCGCGGCGTCCACCACGTCGTCGTCCTCGATGAGCGCCGCCTCGACCTCGGCCGGGTAGACGTTGACCCCGCCGCTGATGATGAGGTCGGTGCGGCGGTCGGCCAGGAACAGGTAGCCGTCGTCATCGAGCCACCCCATGTCGCCCACGGTGAAGGCGCCGTCCACCCAGGCCTGCTCGGTCTTGTCCGGGGCGTTGTGGTACTCGAAGCGCTGCCCGGCGAAGGCCGAGATGAAGATGGTCCCCACCTCGCCCGGGGCCAGGGCCTCGCCGCCCGGGCCGCGGATGGTGACCTCCACCCCGGGGAAGGGCCGGCCCACGCTGCCCGGCTTGGCCTCCCACTCCCGGGGGGAGATCACCGTGGCCATGCCCTCGCTGGCGCCGTAGTACTCCCACACCGTGTCGGGGGGGAAGACGGCCATGATGCGGCGCTTGACCGCCACCGGGCAGGGGGCGGCGGCGTGCAGGACCTTGCGCATGCTGGAGCGGTCGAAGGACCTCCAGTCGGCCTCGAGGATGCGGATGAAGTTGGCCGGCACCATCTGGGCCGTGGTCACCCGCTCGGTCTCGACCAGGCGCAGGCACTCGGTGGCGTCCCACGTGGGCATGATCACCACCCTGCCCCCCTCCCCCAGGCTCATGAGGGCGTAGGAGCTCGGGGCGGTGTGGTACATGGGGCCGCACATGATGTGGACGTCGTCGGCCCGGAAGCCCCAGAACGAGGCGAAGGGACTGGGCGGGGTCTCGGCCGCCGGGGCCGGGGGGGCGCTGCGGGCGATCCCCTTGGGCCGGCCCGTGGTGCCCGAGGTGTAGATCATGGCCGCCACCGGGGTGCCCAGGAACTCCGTCGTGGGGGGGTCGGGGGTGCCGGCGGCGAAGGCGGGGGCGGTGGCGTCGAGGGCGGGCACGCCGGCCCGGGCGGCGGCGGCCACGGCCACGGGCGAGCCGTCGTGGACGAGGGCCCCGGCCCCGGAGTCCTCCACCAGGTAGGCGGCCTCGCCCTCGGTGAGGCGGGTCGACACCGGCACCACCAGGCCGCCCAGGCGCGCCACCCCGTGCCACACGGCGAAGCCCTCCACCGAGTTGGCCATGAGCACCGCCACCCGGTCCCCGGCCCGGCCCACCACGGGGGCCAGGGCGTGGGCCATCGTGTTGGCGGCGGCGTCGAGCTCGGCGAAGCTCACCCGCCGCTCCCCGCACACCAGCGCCACCCGGTCCGGGTCGGCGCGCGCCACCCCCGCCAACCCCCGGGGTGCCTGCGCCTGCATCGGGCGCAGTGTAGGACCGCCCGACGGCCTGTGCCTGACACGGACGTCAGGTATAGACTCGCCCCGTTCGCCGACGCGACCGTGGGCGTCCGGGACCCGGTCCGGGAGGGGGCGCGATGCAAGCCGAAGATCTCATCCTCGTGAGCGTGGACGACCACGTGGTGGAGCCTCCCGACATGTTCGACGGGCGGGTGCCGGCCAAGTGGAAGGACCGGGCCCCGCGCGTCGTGCACAACGACGACGGCACCGACGTGTGGGTGTTCGAGGGCAGCACCATCCCCAACGTGGGCCTCAACGCCGTGGTGGGGCGGCCCCCCGAGGAGTACGGCATCGAGCCGACCTCCTTCGCCGAGATGCGGCCGGGCTGCTACGACATCCACGAGCGGGTCCGGGACATGAACGCCAACGGCGTGCTGGGCTCGATGTGCTTCCCGTCCTTCGTCCAGTTCTGCGGGCAGCTCTTCGCCCGCACCGAGGACAAGGGCCTCGCCATCGACATGCTGCGGGCCTACAACGACTGGCACATCGAGTCGTGGTGCGGGGCCTACCCCGAGCGCTTCATCCCCCTCTCCATCCCCCCCATCTGGGACCCCGAGCTCATGGCGGAGGAGGTCCGCCGGGTCTCGGCCAAGGGGTGCCACGCCGTCACCTTCTCCGAGAACCCCTCCAAGCTGGGCTGGCCCAGCTTCCACGCCGAGCACTGGGACCCCTTCTGGCGGGCGTGCGAGGAGCACCAGATGGTGGTGTGCCTCCACATCGGCTCCTCCTCCCAGCTGGCCATCACCGCCCCCGACGCCCCCTTCGACGTCCTCATCGCCCTCCAGCCGGTGAACATCATCCAGTGCGCCGCCGACCTGCTCTTCTCACCGGTGCTGCGCAAGTACCCCGACCTGCGCATCGCCCTGTCCGAGGGCGGCATCGGCTGGATCCCCTACTTCCTCGAGCGCGTCGACTACGTCTACCAGCACCACCACAAGTGGACCGGCATGGACTTCGGCGACATGCTCCCGAGCCAGGTGTTCAAGGAGCGCATCGTCACCTGCTTCATCGACGACGCCTTCGGCGTCGAGAACCGGCGCTTCCTGGAGATCGACAACGTGTGCTGGGAGTGCGACTACCCCCACTCCGACTCGACGTGGCCGACCGCCCCCGAGATCGCCATGAAGTACCTCGCCGGGGTGCCCGACGCCGAGGTGGACAAGATCACCCACCAGAACGCCATGCGCCTGTTCCACTACGACCCCTTCCCCCGCCGGCCCCGGGAGCAGTGCACGGTCCGGGCCCTGCGGGCCGAATCGGCCGACGTGGACACCTCCATCCGGCCCCGGCGCCAGGGGGCGGAGCGCAAGCCCACCTTCGCCGCCGACCTGGCCGCCCGGTTCGGCGACCGGGACTGAGTCCCCCGGCCCCGCGCCGGGCTCCGACGGACGCACCGACCAGGCGCCCTGCTCGCAGCACGGCCCCAGACCGGAGGACAGATGCCCATCGACGGGGTCCGGGTCATCGACGGCGACGGCCACGTCGTCGAACCCCCCGACCTGTGGTCGCGGCGCATGGACCGGTCCCGCTGGGGTGACTGGATCCCCCGCAGCGGGCCGGGCGGCAAGCGCTACGTGGGGGGCCAGGTCCGCAACGGCGGGACCGACGCCCTGGCCCGGGCGTCGGAGCTCTCGGGCATCCCCACGGCCCGCATCGCCGACAACGTCCGCCGGGTCGGGGCCAGCCTGGGCCGGGCCGGGGGGGCCGACCCCCGGGCCCGCCTGGAGGACATGGACCGGGCCGGGATCGACGGGGCCGTCCTCTACCCCAGCGGGGCCATGTTCTTCGGGCCCGCCGACCCCATCGAGGCCCTGCACGACCCCGCCTTCGTGCGCGACTGCCAGCGGGCCTACAACGAGTGGCTGGCCGAGTTCTGCGACACCGACCGTGACCGCCTCTTCGGCATGGCCCTCGTCCCCCTCCAGGACATCGGGCTGGCCGTGGCCGAGGCCGAGCACGCCGTGGACCTCGGCCTCCACGGGGTGGTCCTGCGGCCCTCGCCCTACGTGGGCGAGCTCCCCCTGTCCCACAGCGTGTACGACCCCTTCTGGTCGGTGTGCCAGGAGCTGGGCCTCCCCGTGGCCTTCCACCCCGGGGTGCACGTCGACACCCACGGCGCCTGCCGCAAGTTCGGGCTGGTCGTGGACGACCCCGACCTCACCGTGGTGAACAACACCGTGAGCGCCCTCTACGGCGGGTCGGGCTTCGGCCAGGCCATCGGCAGCGCCGCCGACATGATCGTGACCGTGGGGCGCCTCATCATGGGCGGGGTGTGCGAGCGCTTCCCCGCCCTGCGCCTGGTGTTCCTGGAGGCGGGCGGGGGGCTGCTCCCCACCATCCTCGAGCGCATGGACGCCCAGGTCGAGCAGTTTCCCCTGGAGGGCGAGCACCTGGCCCTGGCCCCCAGCCGGTACTTCCGGCGCCAGTGCTACGCCTCGTTCCGGGCCGGGGAGTGGAACCTGGCCGGGGCGGCCCGCTGGCTCGGACCCGACCGGGTCCTGTGGGCCTCGGACTACCCCCACCCCGGCTACGCCGACGACGTCCTGGCCACCCTGTGCCGGGCCGTGTCCTCCCTGGAGGAACCGGAGCAGCACCGCATCCTGGGCCACAACCCGGTGGAGGCCTACGGGCTCCCGGTGGCCGCCGCCGTCTGAGAAAGGACGCACGCATGACGGTCGATCTCACCCGGGTGCCGGTGGTGGTGGGCGCCGGCCAGGTCACCAACCGCGACGAGGACCCGGCCCGCGCCCCCGACCCCTTCGCCCTCATGGAGGAGGCGGCCCGGCTGGCGGCGGCCGAGACGGCCACGGCGGCGGCGACGGTGCTCAAGGACCTCACCCACTGCTGGATGGTCCATTCCCTCTCGCTGCGCCACGGCGACCCCGCCCCCGAGCTGGCCCGGCGCCTGGGGGCCGAGGGGGCCGAGGCCCGCTGCTCGGGCATGGGGGGGTCGATCCCCCAGTGGCTGGTCAACCGGGCGGCCGAGCTGGTGGCCGCCGGGGAGCGGCCCCGGGTGCTCATCGGCGGGGCCGAAGCCCTCGCCACCCGGCGCCGGGCCAAGCGCCAGGGCGTCACCCTGGACTGGCCCGGGGCCGAGGGCTGGCCCGACACCTGGCCCCCCCTCGAGCCCGACATGGGGGTGCACGAGGCCGAGCGGGCCGCGGCGCTGGTGCAGGCCACCACCATGTACGCCCTGGTGGAGTCGGCCGTGGCCCACGGGGCGGGGCGGGGCCCGGCGGCCCAGCGGGCCGAGCTGGGCCGGCTCATGGCCGGCTTCAACGAGGTGGCGGCCCGCAACCCCGTGTCGTGGTTCCCGACCCGGCGCAGCGCCGAGGAGATCATGACGGTGAGCCCCGAGAACCGCATGATCTGCTGGCCCTACCCCAAGTACGTGAACGCCGTCATGGACGTGGACATGGGGGCGGCCGTGCTGGTGACCGACGCCGCCACCGCCCGGGAGTGGGGACTGGGTCCCCAGGAGGTGGCCTACCTGTCGGGGTGGGCCGACGCCCACGACGTCTGGTACCTGTCGCAGCGGGCCGTGGTGGAGCGCTCCCCCGCCCTGGCCGCCTGCGCCGAGGTGGCCCTGGCCCCGGCCCGCCTCACCATGGACGAGGTGGAGGGCCTCGACCTCTACGCCTGCTTCCCGAGCTCGGTCGAGGCGGCGCGCGACAGCTTCGGCATCCCCGCCGGCGACGCCCGCCCCCTCACCCTCACCGGCGGCCTCCCCTACCACGGGGGGCCGGGCAGCAACTACGTGACCCACGCCATCGCCAACGCCCTGGGCTGGCTGCGCCGGGGGGAGGGCGGCTCCGTCCTCGTGCACGGCAACGGCTACTACCTGACCAAGCACTCCGTGGGCCTCTACACCGCCCGGCCCCCGGCCGAGACGCCCCGGCCCCCCGAGGGGCTGCAGGCGCACATCGACACCCTGGCCGCGCCCCTCCCGGTGGGGGCCCCGGCCGTGGGGGAGACGGTGGC
>DATJOV010000203.1:0-2061 GCA_035506735.1 Acidimicrobiales bacterium
CCCGCATCTACGACCCCCGGCGGGCCGAGATCTACCAGCGCCTGGGCATCCCCACCGTGGCCACCGTCACCTGGACCACCGACCAGGTGCTGCGGCGGCTGCTGCCCGACACGGCCGTGGCGGAGTGGACCGACCCCTCGGGCCAGCTTCTGCTGGTGGAGCGGGTCCTGCCCGACACCTGGGCCGGCAAGGCCGTGCGGGAGCTGCGGGTGGCGGGCAAGGCCCGGGTGGTGGCGGTGACACGGGCCGGGGTGCCCCGCCTCGACGTGGCCGACCTGGTGGGCCAGGAGGGCGACGTGCTGCACCTGGCCGTCATGAAGGACGCCCTGGAGGAGCTCGAACGGCGCTTCGACGGCGTCGTCACCGGGTCCGGGCCCGGCGGGGACCGGCGGTGAAGGTCGCCATCGCCGGGGCCGGCAACGTCGGGACCGCCATCGCCAAGGACCTCCACGCCAGCGGCCACGACGTCCTCGTCATCGAGAAGGACCCCGAGCTGGTCGACCGGCTGCGACCCACCCTCGACGTGACCTGGGTGGCCGCCGACGCCTGCGAGGTCACCTCCCTCGACGCCGCCGGGATGGCCGAGGTGGACGTGGCCGTGGCCGCCACCGGCGACGACGAGGACAACCTCGTCATCTCCCTCCTGGCCAAGCAGGAGTTCGCCGTGCCCCGGGTCGTGGCCCGCGTCAACCACCCCAGCAACCAGTGGCTGTTCAACGAGTCCTGGGGGGTGGACATCTCGGTGTCGACGCCCCAGCTCATCACCGCCGTGGTGGAGGAGGCCGTGTCGGTGGGCTCCCTCGTCCGGCTGCTGCGCTTCGAGGGGGGCAACGCCAACCTGGTCGAGGTGACCCTGGCCGAGCGCTCCCCGGCGGCGGGACGGTCCCTGGCCGAGCTGGAGCTGCCCCGCGACGCCACCGTGGTGGCGGTGCTGCGCCAGGACCGCCTGGTGGTGCCCCGGGGCGACACCGTGCTCAGCAGCGGGGACGAGGTCATGGTCCTCGTGAGCCGGGACGCCGAGGCCGCCGTGCAGCACCTCCTGGTGGGGGCCTGACCCCACCCCGCCCCGACCCAGCGCCGGGCCCCGGGCCCGACGGGAGGGCGGGAACCCGGCCCCGGTGCGGCCAGCCCGTACAATTCCCCCGATGGAGGCGGCGTTCTTCGACCTCGACAAGACGGTCATCGCTCGGGCCTCGATGGCCGCCTTCGGCCACCACTTCTACCGGGGCGGCCTCATCTCCCGTTCCTCCTTCGCCCGGGCCATCGCCTCCCAGCTCGTCTACCTCCACCTGGGGGCGAGCGAGCAGAAGCTGGCCCGCATCCGGGAGCAGGTCCTGCGCCTGACCCGGGGCTGGGACCAGGCCGAGGTGTCCCGCATCGTGCGGGAGGCCCTGGACGACGTGGTCGAGCCCATCATCTACGCCGAGGCCCTCGAGCTCATCGAGCAGCACCATGCCTCGGGGCGCCGGACCTACATCGTCTCCGCCTCCCCCGAGGAGATCGTCCAGCCCCTGGCCGAGTACCTCGGGGTGGACGGCGCCATCGCCAGTCGGGCCGTGGTCGACCTGGACGGGCGCTACACGGGTGAGATGGCCTTCTACGCCTACGGCCCCTTCAAGGCCGAGGCCATGCGGGACCTGGCCCGCTTCGAGGGCATCGAGCTCGACGCCTCCTACGCCTACTCGGACTCCTACACCGACGTCCCCATGCTGGAGGCGGTGGGCCACCCCGTGGCCGTCAACCCCGACCGGGTCCTGGCCCGCCTGGCCCGGGACCGGGGGTGGGAGTCGGTGCAGTTCACCCGGCCCGTGCGCCTCCGTGACCGCGTCCCCGTGCCCAACCTGCCCACGGCGGCAGCGTTGACGGGGGCGGCCCTGGCCGCCACGGGGGCGGCGGCGTTCCTGGTGCGGCGGCACGGGCACCGCATGGCCCGCGCCTAGCGTCGATCAGGCGTCGCGCAGGCGGCGAGCGGCGAGGAGCCCGAGGGCGACGAGCACGGCGAGGATGAGGAGCTTCTTCACACCGGGGATCCTACCCAGGTCGCACCGCCGTACTCCGCCC
>DATJOV010000204.1:0-4753 GCA_035506735.1 Acidimicrobiales bacterium
CCTCGAGGAAGGCGAAGTTGAGCTCGGGGAAGCGCCGGGTCACGCCCCCCAGGAAGAGCGAGGTGGCCAGGGACTGCTGGCCGGCGGCCAGCATGGACAGGTGGTTGGCCACGTAGCTCGTGGGGGAGCGGTACGGGGTCATGCCGATGAACCCGGAGTGGAAGGCGACCGAGACGCCGAGCTGGCGGGCCCGCTCCCACACCGGGTCGTAGTCGTAGGCGGAGTCGAGGCCGAACTGGTCCAGCCAGAAGGCGTGGCGGGCCAGGGCCGGATCGGCGTGGCGCAGGGCCTCGAAGGGACGCTGGACGTAGCCGGCCAGGAGCACGGCCTTGAACCCGAGGGTCCCGACGGCGTAGTCGAGCTCGGCCACCGCCTCGTCGGGGGTGTGCATGGGGACGGCCGCCACCGGGGTGAGGCGGTCGGCCAGGGGGGCGAAGGTCTCGGCGTTGGCGCGGTTCATGGCCCGGCAGGCGCCCCGGCGGAAGGCGTCGTCCTCGGCGTGGAGGAAGATCAGCCCCAGGCTGGGGTAGACGACTGCGAAGTCCAGGCCGATCTCGTCCAGCCGCTCGTGGAGCAGGGCCGGGAACAGGGCCGTGGCCAGGTCGATGGTGCGGGCCGTGGGGGTGCTCCACCACGGGCCCCGGGGGGTGCGGGTGGCGGCCCGCTGCGCCGGGTCCTGGTCGTGCCAGGGGACGTCGCAGGCGGGTGTCCCGGGCAGGAGCCGGCGCAGGGCAGGGTGAGCCAGGGAGATGCCCTCGGCCTCGAGGTAGGGGGCCAGGGTGGGGAGGTGCTCGGCCATGTGCCCGTCGGTGTCGATCACGGGGTGGGGGAGCTGGGCGCGGATCTCGGAGGAGCGCGTCATCTGGCCTAATGTACCCTCATTAGTCGGGTGGGAGCCATGGCCTACGACATCGTGATCAGGGGCGGCACCGTGGTGGACGGGTCGGGCCGCCCCGCCTTCGAGGCCGACGTGGCCCTGGCCGGGGGGAGGATCGCCGCCATCGGGACGGTGGGCCCACGCGGCGCCACCGAGCTCGACGCCACCGGCCAGGTGGTCACGCCCGGGTTCATCGACGGCCACACCCACATGGACGCCCAGGTCTTCTGGGACCCGATCGGGTCGAGCTCGTGCTTCCACGGCGTCACCACGGTGGTCATGGGCAACTGCGGGTTCACCCTGGCCCCGGTCCGATCGCAGGAGCGGGCCCTGGTGGTGCGCAACCTGGAGCGGGCCGAGGACATCGACCCCGCCGCCCTGGCCGAGGGGATCGCGTGGGAGTTCGAGACCTTCCCCGAATACCTCGACACGGTGGAGCGCCTGCCCAAGGCCATCAACTACGCCGCCAACATCGGTCACTCGGCCCTGCGCACCTGGGCCATGGGGGAGCGGGCCTTCGAGGAGCGGGCCGGCCCGGAGGACCTGGACCGCATGCGCGCCCAGCTGCTCGACGCCCTGCGGGCCGGGGCCATCGGCTTCAGCACGTCGCGCATCGTCCACCACGTCACCTCCGACGACCGCCCCGTGGCGTCGCGCCAGGCCGCCTGGTCCGAGGTGGCGGACCTCGTCCACGCCATGGGCAGGACCGGCTCGGGGATCTTCGAGGGGGCCGACGGGGGGATGCTGGCCCCCGATCCCGACGTGCGGCGGCGGGCGCTCGACCGCATGCGGGACCTGGCGACCTCGAGCCGGGTCCCGGTCACCTTCGGCATGGTGGCGACGGCCGACGCCGGGCACCTCCTCGACTTCCTGGACGAGACGGCCGCCGCCGGAGGGCGGGCCTTCGCCCAGACCCACTGCCGGGGGATCTCGGTGCTCCTCTCGCTCAAGACCCGCCTGCCCTTCGACCTCCTCGAGCCGTGGCGACCACTCCGTGCCCTGGCCCCCGAGGAGCAGCTGGCCGTGCTGGGCGACCCCGAGCGCGCCCGGCCCTTCGTGGACGCCGCCGTGGGGGCCGACTACGGCGCCTTCGGTGGCCTCGGGGCCCAGGCCCGGCCCCCCGACTTCGAGGGCATCCGCGTCTACGACCGGGGCCTGCCCCCCATGGACTCGGTGGCCGAGGTGGCCCGCCGGCGCGGTGTGCACCCCGCCGAGGCCATGATCGCCCTGTGCGTGGAGAGCGGGGGCGACCAGCTCTTCATGCAGCCCAGCCTCTTCCCCCAGGACGAGGCGGTGCTGCTCCGGGCCCTGCGCCATCCCCGCACGGTGATGACCTTCTCCGATGCGGGGGCCCACCTCAGCCAGATCGCCGACGCCTCGATCACCACCCACCTCCTCGGGTACTGGGTGCGCGCCCGCCGGGAGTTCACCCTGGAGGAGGCCGTCCGCATGCTGAGCGCCGTGCCGGCCGCGGCGTGGGGCTTCCCCGACCGGGGCATGCTGGAGGTGGGCATGGCCGCCGACGTGAACGTCTTCGACCCCGACACCGTGGGGCCGGCCGTCCCCACCCTGGTCGGCGACCTCCCCGCCGGGGGGCTCCGCCTCCTCCAGCGATCGGTGGGCTTCTCGGCCACCGTCGTCAACGGGGAGGTCACCCTCCTCGAGGGCGAGCCCACCGGGGCGCTGCCCGGCCGCCTCCTGCGGCGCCGGGCCGGCTCGCCCTGAGCCGTCAGCGCATCCAGCGGGTCTCGGCCCGCCGGGTGCGGATCACCCACCGCCCGGCCTCGAACACGGCCTCGTCGCGGTAGCGGATCCCGAGTGTGAGATCGGTCCCGCCCTCGGCCGCCAGCTGGTAGACGACGGCGTAGGAGTCGAGGGAGGCGGCCGTCCCCGAGGGATCCACGGCGATGAGGGGGTCGCCGATCACGTGCATGCTGGCGGGAAAGGCCCGGGGGGCGGCCATGGTGGCCAGCCACTGCGCCCGGGTCATGGTGCCCCGGGCCCCGACGATCTCGGCGTCGGGATGGAACAGCGCCTCCAGCTCGCCGAGGTCACGGTCGTCGGCCGCCCGGGCGTAGCGCTGGAGGAGGGCCCGGAGCTCGTCGGCGATGCTCACAGGACCGCCACCGGGTTGACCGGGCACCCCGTGCCTCCCGGGATGCGCAAGGGGCCCATGGTGAAGAGGAAGGCGAAGCTCCCCCGGGCGGCGCAGTGCCGGCCGAGGCGCTCCACCGCCACGTTGTCGATGAGGGGGAGCCCCATGGCCACCATCCCGATCTGGTGGACGGGGAAGGGCCAGCGGGGCACGCCCAGGAAGGGCATGGGGTCGGAGATCCCGTCGCTCCCGAGCACGGCGACCTCCCGCTGGGCGAGCCAGGCCAGGCACTCGGGGTGCAGCCCCGAGAAGCCGTCGAAGCCCTTGCGGGCGCGGCGCCGGGCTTCGCGGCCCCACGCCACGACCACGACGTCCCCGGCGCCGACCTCGACCCCCAGGGCGGCCTCGGTGGCCTCGAGGTCGGCCACGCTCACCACCTCGCCCGTGTCGAGGAAGTCCACCCCCAGGGCCCGGGGCACGTCGAGCAGGACGCCCCGTCCCACCACCCCCTCGGCCAGGGTCAGGACGGTGTTCGACCGGGCGCCGTCGCTGCGCACCTCGCTGGCGGGCCTGCCCCCGTACATGCGGCCGTCCACGAACATGTGCGACAGGGCGTCGACGTGGGTGGTCCACAGCCCGTGCACGTCCAGGGCCAGGTGGTCCCGGGCCGCCTCGTACCCCTCGATCCCGTTGCTGTCCCGGGCGTCGCCCGAGGCCAGCATGTGGTGCTGGACGGGGTGGGGGTGCTCGGGCAGGGGCTCGGTGGCGAGGTCGTGGGCCAGGCTCACCACCTCGCCCGACGTCACCAGGGCGGCGGCCCGGGCGGTGCGGGCCGGGGTCAGGTGGTTGAGCGTCCCCCGCTCGTCCTCCCGGCCCCAGCGGTCCCAGCTCTCGAGCTCGTCGAAGAGACGGTCGAGCTCGGTCGTGGTCGGGACCACGAAGTCACGGGCCATGGGCACCGAGTCTGTCAGCCCGCCCCGGGCCGCCGGGCGCGTCCGGGGCGGGCGCCCCCATGGCCCCCACCACCATCTCCACCAGGTTCCCGACGAAGCGCCCGTCGTCGAGCGCCACGTTGCGCTCCCCCCGGTCGAGCCGCCGGGCCCGCTCGGCCGCCGCCCCGGCCACCATGACGATGCAGAGCTCCTGGCGCGCCCGCCACAGCTCGTCGTCGAGGGGGGCCAGCCGCTGGCGCAGCAGGGCCCACGCCTCGGGTCCGGCCGTGGCCGCCAGCACGGCCCGGATGGGGCGCCCCACGGGGCGCCGTGCCCCGGCCACCTCGGAGCCGATGCGGAGGTAGGCGCGCTCGCGCCATCCGAGGGTGGCCAGCTCCGTGACGGGGCGGATGATGGCCTCGGCCGCGCTGTGCGGGTCGGCGGACGGGTCGGCCCGGGCGGCGTCGAGGAGGTGGCGCCGGCGCTCGGCGATGAGGGGCACGGTCCGGGCCAACAGGGCCTGGAGCAGGTCGTCGCGCCCCCCGAAGTGGTAGTGGACGGCCGAGGCGTTGCGCTGGTCGGCGGCCCGCACGATCTCGGCGATGGAGACGTTCTCGATCCCCCGCTCGGCGTAGAGCCGCGCCGCGGCGTCGAGCAGGCGCTGGCGCGTGGGGGAGGGGTCGGGCATCGCCAGGACAGTAGCGGTGCCGCTCCCGCCCATCGGCCCGGACGCTCGTCGGCCCCGTGCCCCGGTGGCGCCGCCCGGGGTCAGGAGGGCCCGGGGAGCAGACCGAGCTCCCGGCACAGGGGCTGGGCCTCGATCCACTGCCCGTTGCGGTCGGCCGCCTC
>DATJOV010000205.1:0-2958 GCA_035506735.1 Acidimicrobiales bacterium
GACCTCCATTGTGCCCCGCCCGGTGCGCTACCCCGGCCGGCCCGGCGGCCGTGGCGCTCAGGCCGGGGGTCCCGGGACCCCGGGGTCGAGGGCGGCCTGGGCCACGGTGCCGGCCACCACCCGGGCGCCGGTCACCGGCCCCGACCCGCCCCCGGCCCGGAGGCGCAGCTCGTAGGGGCCGGCCGGCAGGGACCCGAAGACCCCGGCGTGCAGCACCCGGCCCCCGGCGTGGCGGGGCCGGACGGCGGTGTGCACGCCTTCCCAGGCCCCGCCCGCCGGCCGGAGCTCGATCTCCGCTCCGGCCAGGTGGGCGGGGGCGTGGACCACGAGCGCCCCGGCGTGGGGGCCGATGTCGAGGACCACGCTGGCAGCGGGGCTCGGGCCGGCCACGGCCTCGGGGTGGGGGGCGGCGCCGGGCACGGGATCAGGCCGCCGGGACGGCGAAGCCGCTGTGGGGCACGCCCAGGTAGGGGAAGGCCGACAGGTAGTTCTCGGTGCCCATGGCTCCCAGGTCCCCGGGCGAGGAGGTCAGGCCCTGGCTCACGGCCCCGGCGGCGGCGTCGGGGGTGAAGGAGGGGTCGACCAGGCCCAGGGTGGCCCCGGCCAGGGCCCGCACCTCGATGGTGACGACGTCGTCGAAGACCCGACGGCCGTTCGGGAACCCGGCCACGTCGCCGCCCAGGAGCCCGGTGTTGGCCGGGCTCGAGGCGGGGGGCAGGGCCACGTTGAGCCGCAGCATGTCGGCCTGGGTGGGACCGGTGAAGTTCTGGAAGCCGGGGACGATCCCGGCCGGGATGCCGGTGAGGAGGATGGCCACCAGGTCGGCACGGTCGGGGTGGCCGGCGTTGTAGGCCGCCAGGTTGGGGAACACCCCGGGGTACAGCGCGGGCAGGAGCTGGGCCAGCTGCGGGTTGGCCACGTACGAGGCGAACTGGCTGTCGCCCCCGGGGGCCTGGGCGTTCCAGTAGTCCTTCGTGCCCATCGGGATGATGACCTCGTTCACGAGCGGGTTGCCGAGCCGCGACACCTGCACGTAGGGACCGGCCCAGACGTGGCCGGCGCCGTCCCACATCCGCACCTTCTGGCGGTAGGCCGCCGTCCACACCCCGATCACGCTGTTCGAGGACCCCGACGACCGCGGCGTGCCGGGACCGGCGGTGAGCTCGGCCACGGGCACCTGGACGGCGATGCTGTGGACGTTCAGCGCCTTGGTGGCGTTCACGCCGGCGGCCATGGCGCCGAGGCCGGTGCCGGTCAGGCCGAAGGTGGTGTGGTCCTGCTCGAAGGGGCGCAGGACGCCGAGGTCGAAGATGGACCCCAGGTCGACGTAGAAGCCCTCGGCCCGCTGGCCGGCGAAGACCTGGACCCCGCCCGGCAGGGTGTGCACGGCGGCCTGAGCCAGGGCGGGGTAGTCGGGGGTGGAGAGGGGCCCGATGTTGCAGGGGGGGCAGGCCAGGCCCTCGCCCAGCACCGTGCTGCGCCCCCGCTCGGTGTCGATGCGCGTCACGGTGTAGCTCTGGCGCCGGTTCCAGCTGCTCGAGCCGAGGGAGGTGATGGGGCCGGTGTTGTAGAGGAAGGTGCCCGGGTCGCTCACCTCGGTGCGGAAGCTGAACTGGAAGACGATGTCGGCGTCGCCGTCACCGTCGTTGTCGATGTTGATGGTGTAGAGCACCTCGTCCCCGAACTCGTAGAAGTTGGGGCCGCCGTCGGGGCCCTCCAGGGGCAGGTAATTGGCGATGAGGGTGACGGTGTCGGGGGCGTCGGGGCTGACGAAGGCGTAGAGGTCCGTGCTGTCGGCCACGGGGTCCTTGGAGATCTCGGGGGCTTCACGGTGCGATGACATGGCTCACTCCAGGCTGGTTGGTCGGGACGGGAACACTGCGGGTGCGGCAGGGGTCGGAGGGACGGGACGGGGCGTCGGCCCGGGGGGCGGTGCTCAGCGCACGGCCCGCACCAGGCGACCGGCGAGCTGGGGATCACGCAGGACCACCTCGCGTGTCCCGTTGAAGACGCTGATCTCCCCCGTGGCGGCGTCGCGCACGTGCGCCACCAGGGGCTCGTCGAGCTGGGCGGCGGCACCGGCGTCGGTGACCCCGGCGTCGGCGGCCGGCCCGTCGGCCTCGGCCGTGCCGAGGAGCCCCGAGAGGCCGGGCACCGAGGAGAGGACGCCGGCTGCGGCCACGGCCAGCGATCCCCGCCCGAGGAACGTGCGCCTGCTGACTGCCATGTCCGCCTCCCGCCTCGTCGGCTGCATCGATCGGGAGGTGTTCGGCGCGGTCGGGCGTCCGGATGACGGTGGACCCGTGTTCCTCAACATTGGGGACCGCCACCGGGCGCCCCGGGAGGGGCTCGGCTACCATCGCCGCCCATGCTGCGTACCGAGATCGACGCCGTCCTGGTCGAGGTCCTGGCCGGCCGCCGGCTCCTCGACCACCCCTTCTACCGGCGCTGGGAGGCAGGGGACCTCGAGGTCGGGGAGCTCGCCGCCTACGCCGGGCAGTACCGCCACGTCGAGGCCGCCCTCCCCGGCGTGCTGGAGCGGGCCCTGGCGGGCATCGAGGACCCCGAGGCCCGGCGCCCGGTCCAGGCCAACCTGGACGACGAGCGCTCGAAGCCCGCTCCCCACGTGGAGCTGTTCGAGGGGTTCGCCGCCGCCGTGGGCGCCCCGGCCCGAGCCGAGGCCACCCCCGCCACCGAGGCCCTGCTGGCCGTGACGGGCGGCTCGGCGACCCCCGCCGCCGCCCTGGCCGCCCTGGCCGCCTACGAGGTCCAGGCGGCGGCCATCGCCACCTCCAAGGCCGCTGGGCTGCGCCGGCACTACGGCATCGACGACACCGGGACCAGGTTCTGGGACGTCCACGCCGGGCTCGAAGCGGACCACGGCGGGTGGACGGTCGAGGCCATCGCCGCCCTGGGGGCGCAGCGGCCCGAGGTGGAGGGAGCGGCGGCCGCCGCCGC
>DATJOV010000206.1:0-3049 GCA_035506735.1 Acidimicrobiales bacterium
GTCGCCAACCTAGCCGGCCTAGCGGTCCCGGCACCCCGGCTCGAGATTTAACGCCCACGTCATCTGGGGGACCTTCGCCGTTCACCCGCCTTCCGTAGGGTGTCGCCGTGGGGCGTCCGGTGGAAAGGTCGCGCGAGCACAGCGATCCGCTGTCCGGGTACCGGCCCGGGCCGGGATACGACGAGCTGATCGATCCGTCGGGTACGCCCCGACCGGCGGCCCAGGGCCTGTGGCGCCACCTGTCGTCGCTCAGCCCGCCCGCCCTGGCCGCCCGCCAGCAGGCCGCCGACGAGGAGATCCGACGCATCGGCGTGACGTTCCAAGCGGGCGAAACCCGCGACGACCAGGACCGTCCCTGGCCCTTCGACGTCATCCCCCGCATCATCGACGCCTCGGAGTGGGCCCGCATCCGGGCCGGGCTCATCCAGCGCCTGCGGGCGCTCAACTCCTTCATCGACGACGTCTACCACGACCAACGTTCCATCCGCGACGGCGTGGTGCCCGGGGACGTGGTGGTGTCGTCGCCGAACTTCCGGCCCGAGTGCATCGGGGTCCATCCCCCCGGGGGAATCTGGGCCCACATCTGCGGCAGTGACCTGGTGCGGGGCGAGGACGGCACCTTCTACGTGCTCGAGGACAACCTGCGAGTCCCCTCCGGGGTGTCGTATCTGCTCGAGAACCGCATGGTGGCCAAACGGGTCTTCCCCGAGCTGTTCCGGACCTACAGCATCGAGCCCGTCGACCCCTACACCGAGGAGCTGGGCCGTGCCCTGCGGTCGCTGGCCCCGGCGGACAGGAGCCCGACGGTCGTGATCCTCACCCCCGGGGTGCACAACGCCGCCTACTGCGAGCACGCCTTTCTGGCCCAGCAACTGGGGGTAGAGCTGGTCACGGGACCCGACCTGGTCGTGAGCGACGACACCGTCTACATGCGCACGGTTTCGGGGCTCGAGCGCGTGGACGTCATCTACCGGCGCGTCGACGACGCCTTCCTCGACCCCGACGTCTTCCGCCGCGAGTCGCTCATCGGGGTGCCCGGGCTCATGCAGGCGTGGCGGGCCGGGAACGTGGCCCTGGTCAGCGCGCCGGGCGCCGGCATCGCCGACGACAAGGCCATCTACGCCTTCGTCCCCGACATCATCCGCTACTTCCTCGGGGAGGAGCCCATGCTGGCCAACGTGCCCACGTGGCGCTGCGGGGACGACGACGACCTCCGCTACGTCCTGGACCACTTGGAGGCGCTCGTCATCAAACCGGCCACCGAGTCGGGGGGCTACGGCGTCGTCATCGGACCCCGCGCCGGAGAGGCGGCGCTGGCGCACGTGGCCCAGCGCATCACCCAGTTCGCGCCCAACTGGGTGGCCCAGCCGGTGCTGTCGCTCTCGACCATGCCCACCTTGTGCGAGGGACAGGTCGAGGCCCGTCACATCGACCTGCGGCCCTTCACCCTCCTCGGCCCCGACGGCGCCTACGTAGCCCCCGGGGGCCTGACCCGGGTGGCGCGCCAACGGGGATCGCTCATCGTGAACTCCTCGCAGGGGGGAGGGAGCAAGGACACCTGGGTGGTCGACGCCACCCTCGCCCCGCCCCCGCCCCGGACGCTCGAGCGGGACGCCGCCCTGGCCGACGGCACCGGCCCGCTCCCGTCCCCCGCACCCCCCCCGGCCCAGTAGAGCAGCGGCGAGAGACCCGATGCTGCTGTCGCGCATGGCGGAGACCGTCTACTGGGCGGGGCGCTATCTGGAGCGGGCCGAGACCACGGCGCGGGTGGTGCAGGTCCACGGCGAGACCCATTTCGACCTGCCCCTGGGCGCCGACGTGGGGTGGGAACCCCTGCTGGAGCTGTTCGGCGCCGCGCCGGAGTCGAGCCCGCCCCCCGGGCGCGTGGCACCCGAGGGCGGTGGATCGGTGCGGGTGAGCGAGGACGAGGTCGTGACCCACGTGCTCACCGACCTCGCCAACCCGTCGTCGGCACTGAGCTCGTTGGCGATGGCCCGGGCCAATCTCCGTGACGCCCGGCCCATCGTGCCCCGAGAGGCGTGGGAGGTGCTCCACAATCTCTGGGCCTGCCTGCGCGCCGACGCCCCGCTCGTCGTCGATCGCGACGTGCGGGTGGGCTGGCTCCGTCGCATCGTCGAGGAGTGCCAGCGCCTGGCCGGGGTGTTCGAGGGCTCGATGCGCCGGGACGAGGCCTTCGCCTTCCTCCACGCCGGCCAGCAGGTGGAGCGCGCCGACATGACCTGCCGGGTGCTGGCGGCCCGGGCCCGTGAGGCGGTGGGCACGTCGGTGGGCGACTCCTACCGCGACGCCCATCGCATGGCCATCCTCCGCTCCTTGTGCGCCTACCACCCCTTCCGCCGTGCCGTCACCGTCCAGCCCGACTCCGCCTCGCTCCTGCGCTTCTTGGTGCAGGACCAGCGTCTGCCCCATTCGGTCAACGTGGCCCTGGCCGGGGTGGCCGACCAGGCCAAGACGCTGCCCAACAGCGAGTCCGTGCTGACGGCGTGCTCCGACGCCTCGGTGGGGGTGGCGGGGGCTTCGTTCCCCGCCGCCGACGAGCTCGCCGTGCGGGCCCAGCTCCAAGAGCTGCTCCGGCTGATCGACCGCATCCACGAGGACATCGTGCGGTCCTACTTCGGCGCGGCCGGCACCCTCTCGCCGGGGACCGGCACCCCCGGCGATGAAGAGGTGTCACGCCCCGGGACCGGCGGGCGCCGGTCCACCGCGTCGGGAGCGGCACGGGCGAGGATTCCCGGCGTGGACGGGGCGCGGACGCTGCGGGTCACCCACGTCACCACCTACGACTACGACGGTC
The DNA here is from genome assembly GCA_035506735.1 of Acidimicrobiales bacterium. GTDB lineage: Bacteria > Actinomycetota > Acidimicrobiia > Acidimicrobiales > UBA8190 > DATJOV01. Next base: position 2,816 of record DATJOV010000206.1, read on the forward strand.
CCGTCGAGCACTCCTACAACGAGGCCCACCTCTGCCCCCGCGAGCTGGCCTACCAGCGGCGCCTGTCCCACGACCTCGAGATCGAGCCGGCGCCCAACACCTCGTCGCGCTACACCGACCCCTTCGGCAACACCGTGGTCACCTTCGGTGTGGCCGGAGGGTTCGAGCGCATGTCGGTCATCGCCCGCAGCGACGTGGTGGTGACGCCCCGGCCGCCACCCCCGGTCGGAGTGC
>DATJOV010000207.1:0-7186 GCA_035506735.1 Acidimicrobiales bacterium
CGAGCGACTTCGTGCGATGTCTGAAAGGGCCACAAGCCGGTGAACTGACCAAGGTCGAGGGCGTCAAACCATCAACCGAGGTCAATTACCGGCCCAGCAATGACGGGCGAGCGGTTCGTATTGTTGGAGCCAGGGACCACCACAACACCGCCACGCTCGGCCTACTGTGGTGATCGGGCACTGTGCGTGCGTGCGGGCGTGCGGACCGAGGCGGGGAGGCGTCGTGGCGGGGAGACTCGGACGATCGTCGGAGGACGGGGGGGCGCGCCGGGCGCGCCGGGGATCACCGGGCGTGGGCGCGCTGGGCGAGGTCACCACGTCGCCGTTCCAACGCCAGGGACGGGTCGAACGCGTGGCCGTCTTCGCCGTGGTGGCCGTGGTGGCCGAGGCCAGCCTGCTGCTGCCGCCCGGTCCCCGCTCCGCCGCCGGTGCGGCGGTGAGCCTGGTGCTGCTGGTGGCGGTGGCGGCGTCCTTCGCCCTGCCCTGGGACCGCCTCCCCGCCTTCGCCACCGTGCTCGTGCCGCTCGCCTACACCGGGTCGGTCCTGGCCCTGGTGCTCGCCACGGGGCAGTCGGCCTCGGGCATCGGGATCGTGGTGCTGGTGCCGCTCCTGTGGACGGCGCTGTTCCACCGGCGCTGGGAGTCGCTGTGCGTGGTGGGGGCCGTGGCCGCGGTAGAGCTCGTCACCTCGCTCGTCCCCGTGGCCGTGCCCGACGCCGTGCTCATCCGGCGGGTGGTGCTGTGGACGGTGCTGGGGCTCCTCGTGGTGCTGGCCGTCCACGGTCTGCGCGACCGGGCCGCCCGGGCCCGTCACCAGGTCGAGGAGGCCCACGACCAGCTCCACCGCCTGGCCCTCCTCGACGACCGGGCGCGCATCGGCCGCCAGCTGTACGAGTCGACCATCCACCGCCTGGTGGGGGTGGGGTTCCTCCTCGAGGCCACCAGCTCCCTGGCCACCCTCCCCGTCCGCCAGCGCATCGACGAGGCCCTGCGCGATCTCGACGAGTCGGTCCGCCACCTGCGGGCCGCCATCTTCGACCTCGGCCCCACCCCGGCGGACGGGACGGTGGAGGTCCTCGGGGCCCCGGCCCGCCTCGACGCCACGCCGGCGGGCGCCCCGGGGGCCGACCCCGCCATGGAGGGGTCGCGCCGCTAGCCGCAGTCCGTGCCGGTGCACACCTTGTCGAGGGCGTCGGCCAGGGCGGCCAGCTGGCGCCGGCTGAGGCGGTCGACGAAGTGGCGGCGCACCTGCTCGACGTGGTCGGGGGCGGCCGACTGCAGGCGGCTGCGGCCCGACGGGGTGAGCACGGCGTAGGCGCCGCGCCGGTCGGTGGGGCAGCGGTGGCGCTCGACCAGCCCGGCCGAGACCAGCCCGTCGAGGCGGCGGGTGAGGCCGCTCGGCGACAGCAGCAGCTGCCCGGCCAGCTCGCTCATGCGCAGCCGGCCCCCCTCGGCCTCGGACAGGCTGACCAGGACGCCGTAGTCGGTGACCGACATGCCCTGGGCCGCCTGGAGCTCGGCGTCGAGGCGGCCCATGAGACGGGAGTGGGCCCGCAGGAGCGATCGCCAGGCGTGCATCTCCAGCTCGTCCAGCCACGGCGTCGCCGGCATACCCGCAGCGTACCGGAGGAGGTATTGGTTGCGGGCGCAACCGTCTGGGGTCGAAGGGCGTCCCCTACCCTGGGGGGATGGCCGCGCCCCGATCCCCCTCCTCCAGCCCGCCCGTGACCGTGGAGGAGACCACCGCCGATCTCGAGGCCGAGCACGCCGAGCTCGACGCTCTGGTGGCACCGCTCGCCGAGCCGGGGTGGGCCCTCGCCACCCCGGCCCCGGGGTGGGCCGTGCGGGACCAGATCAGCCACCTCGCCTTCTTCGACGAGGCCGCCACCCGGGCCCTGGTCGATCCGGCCCGCTTCGCCGTCGAGGCCGAGGCCCTGCTGGGCGCGGCCGGGGACCCCATGGAGGAGCACCTCCGCCGGGGCCGCGCCGTGCCGGGGGCGGCGGTGCTGGCGTGGTGGCGCCGGGCCCGCACCGCCATGGTGGGGGCGGTGGGCGGGCTGGCGCCGGGGGCCCGGGTGCCGTGGTTCGGCCCGCCCATGAGCCCCCTCTCGTTCGTCTCGGCCCGCCTCATGGAGACCTGGGCCCACGGCCAGGACGTGGCCGACGCCCTGGGGGTGGCGCGCCGCCCCACCGCCCGCCTCCGCCACGTGGCCCATCTCGGGGTGCGGGCCCGGGGCTTCTCCTACGCCGTGCACGGCCGCCCGGTGCCGCACGCCCCGGTGCGCGTCGAGCTCGAGGGCCCGGGGGGCGAGGCCTGGAGCTGGGACGCCGGGGCCGACACCGGGGACCGGGTGCAGGGATCGGCGCTCGAGTTCTGCCTGGTGGTGACCCAGCGGCGCCACGTCTCGGCCACGGGGCTGCGGGTGGAGGGCGAGGGCGCCCGGGAGTGGCTGGCCATCGCCCAGGCCTTTGCCGGCCCCCCCGGAGCAGGTCGCCCGCCCGCCGGGGGCGCCTCCCGCCCGGGGCCGGGGACGCTCAGGCCGGGCTGAGCGGTTCGAGGGGTCCGGCCCGCGTGGCGGGCTCGGGCGCCCGTCCCGCCTCCCCCGGGCTGCCCGGTCCCGGGCCCGTCCGGGCGGTGCGGACCTGACGGCGGTGCAGGGCCACCATGACGCCCACCCCGGCGGCGAACAGCGCCAGCCCCGCCACCTGCACCAGGTCGGAGCCGAGCTTGCCGATCTCCCCCAGCCACAGCCGCTCCTCGTAGAAGCGGGTCAGCCCCCACAGGGCCATGGCGGCGGCCAGGACGAACCCCACGGGCCGGCGCACGTAGTGGCGCTCGATCCACAGCAGGGCCCCGTAGATGACGAAGCTGTCGAAGGCCTGGAAGATGGGCACCGGCAGGCGCTTGCCGGACTGGCCGGCGTAGGCCATCCCGAACCAGGCGTGGGTGGGGTGCCCGCCCCCGGCCACCATGAGCTGGGGGCCGAGCAGGCGTCCCACCCCCCACGCCGCCATGAGGACGGGGGCCACGATGTCGAGGGCCTCGATGGTGCCGAGCTCCGGGCAGCGCCTGCGGGCGATGAGCAGGCCGGTGGGCACGGCCCCGAGGAGCCCCCCGAAGGAGGAGAGGCCGCCCTGCCACACCTGGAAGACCCGGACGGGGTCGGCGGTGTAGGCCGACAGGTTGGCCAGCACGTGCAGGAGGCGGGCCCCGGCGATGGCGGTGACGATGATCCAGACGAAGGCGTTGGTGAGCCACTCCGTCGGATAGCCCCGGGCCTGGAGGCGGCGGTCGAAGTAGCGGTAGGCGAACCAGAAGGTGATGGCCAGGCCGATCCCGTAGGTGTGGACCTCGAGCGGGCCGATGTGGAAGGCGACGGGGATGGGCTTCACGGCTGCTGGCTGGTCCTGACAGGGTCCTGGGTCCGAGGGCCCGGCCGGGCCGTCACGCCCACGAGCGTAGCGCCGGGCCCGCCGCCGTCCGGGGCGCCCGGGGGGCGTTCGACGCTCCGGCCCCGCGCTTGTAGCGTCGGACGCCACGCCGTCGCCGGGGGACGGGCCCGCACCAGGAGGCCGGATGGGAGCACTCACAGGGAAGGTGGCCGTGGTCACGGGCGGGGCCTCGGGCATCGGCCTGGCCTGCGCCACCCTCCTGGCGGGGGCCGGGGCGTCGGTGGTGGTGGCCGACGCCAACGGCGAGGGGGCCGAGGCGGCCGCCGCCGCCGTGGGCGGGGTGGCGGTCCGGGCCGACGTGAGCAAGGTGGCCGACTGGGACCGCATCCTGGAGGCGGCCCGGGGCCTCGGGGGCCTCGACGTCGCCCACCTGAACGCCGGGACCACGACGGGCCAGGAGGACATCGCCGCCCTCACCGACGAGCAGTACCGACGCATCGTCGGGGTCAACGTGGACGGCATCGTCTTCGGGACCAGGGCCGTGGTCCCCGAGCTGGCCGCCCGGGGCGGGGGCGCCATCGTGGCCACGTCCTCGCTGGCCGGCATCGTGGCCTTCCCGGGCGACCCCGTCTACACCCTCACCAAGCACGCCGTGGTGGGCTTCGTGCGCAGCCTGGGGCCGCGACTGGCCGAGCAGGGCATCCGCATCAACGCCATCTGCCCCGGGCTGGTGGACACCCCCCTCATCGACGGCCAGATCCGCGACGCCCTGGCCGGATCGGGCTTCCCCCTCATCGCCCCGCACGAGGTGGCCGAGGCCGTGCTGGGCTGCGTCCTGGGGGAGGAGACGGGGCAGGCCGTGGTGGTCCAACTCGGCCGGGAGCCCGTGGCCTACCGCTTCGGACGTCCCCCCGGACCCCGCATGCCCGGGGTGGAGGGCAAGATCCCGCCCGAATGGCTGGCCGACCCGGGCACCCCTCGCCCCGGCACCTGAAGCCCGGCGCGGCCCCCGGCACCCGAGCCCGGGCGCTTCCCCGCCTGCTCAGGGGCGGCCCGCTCCCACCAGACCGGTGGTCCACACCCCGGTGATCTGCACCAGGGTGCCGGTCTCCATGGCCTGGACCATCTGGCCGCCCCCGACGTACATGGTGACGTGCCCGATGGTGCCCCCCTCGTCGTAGAAGAGGAGGTCGCCGGGCTGGAGGTCGGACAGGGGCACGTGCACGATCTCGTCGTACTGGGCCGCGGCGGAATGGGTGAGACCCACCCCGGCCTGGCCCCAGGCCCACATGGTGAGGCCGGAGCAGTCGAAGGCGTGACCGGGGGAGGCGCCCCCCCACACGTAGGGGACCCCGATCTGGGACTCGGCCGCCGCCACGGCCCGCCCCCCGCCCCCGCCCGGCGCCGGGGGCGGGTCGGCCTGGGGGCTCGCGTCCTGCTGGGCCGCCACCACCTGGGCCTGGAAGGCCGCCTCCTGGGCGGCCTGCTCGGCCGCCTGCTTCTGGGCCACCAGGGTGGCGATCTGGCCCCGCACCTGGGCCAGCGTGGCCTGCTGGTCGGCCAGCTCGGCCTGGGCCCCCTGGCGGGCGGCGCGGGCCGCGGCCAGCGCCGCCGCCGCCTGGGCCTGGGTGGCCCGCAGCGCCGCCTCCTGGGTCTCGAGGACGCTCTCGGAGTGGTCGAGCTGGTCGATGGCGCCGGCCACGTCGCCGCTGGCGTCGCGCTCGTACTCCTGCTGGGCCAGGACCCCCACGTCGCCCGGGGCGAAGAGGTCCTCGAGACCCGAGGTCGACCCGCCCGAGGTGTACTCCTGGACGGCCTGGGTCCGCAGCTGGGCCCGGTCGCCGGCCACCCGGACCTGGGCCGCGCCGATCTGGGCCTGGGTGGCGGCCACCTGGGCGTCGAGCTGGGCCACGTGCAGCTGGGCCTGGTCGTACTGCTCCGACAGCGCCGCCAGGCGGTTCCCCTGGGCCTGGATCTGGGCCACGATCTGGGCCGCCTGGGCCCGGGCCTGGGCCAGCTGGTCGGCGGCGGCGGGCGGGGCCGACACCGACACCGAGACCGCCACCACCACGGCCGGGCCGGCCACCACCACGGCGGCCGGGAGGACCCGGATCAGGCGGGCGAGCCGGGCAGACCGGGGTGACGGTCGTTCCCGGCGGGGACGACCGGTGTGGGCCAGCCGCGTCACTGCGAGCCGTGTCTACCAACCGCCGCCCCCCGACTCAAGCATTTGCGGGGGCGGGTGCGGACCCGGTGCGCCGCGCCGGCACGCCGCCGGTAGCGTCGGTCGCGGTGCACCCCATCGAACGCCTCCGCTACGTGGCCCGTGCCGGATGGGCGGCACCGGCCGTGCTCGCCGCCGAGGCGGCGTGGGCCCTGGGCGACCTGGCCGCCTACGAGGAGCCGGCCGTGCTCCCGGCCTGCCGCAGGCTGCTCGACCGCCATCCCGGCTGCGGTCCCCTGTGGTGGGTGGCGGCCCGCATCCTCACGGCCGGCGATCCGGTGGAGGAGGCCGAGCGCTGTGCCCAGGCGCTCGAGGACGACCCGACCCCGGAGCTCCTGCACGAGGAGCTGGGCACGGTAGGGCGCGCCGTGCGCCACGGCGGGGTGGGGGAGGTGGCCAGCGCCGAGGTGGTCGTGGTGGAGGTCGAGGCCCTCGGGCCCGACGGCATGGTCGTCGACCCCGACGACATGGGGCTCCTCGAGGCGGCCCGTGACCTCGAGGTGCCGCTGTGGGTGGAGGGCGGGGTGGGCCGGGTCGTGCCCCCCCGCATCTGGGAGGCCCTGCGCCGGCGCGTCGAGCGGGCCGGCCCCTGGCGCGTCGGGACGGTGGTGGACCTGGCCGGGGTGGGGAGGGTGGCCGGACCGACCGGTCTGGTCACGGTGTCGGGCGCCCTGGCCGGCGCGGAGTTCCCCGAGCCCGGCGCCCTGCTGGCGCGCTGGTGAGCGCACCCACCCGTGGATAGGGTCGGCGGTCATGGGTGAGACCATCGAATTCCCGAGCAACGGGGGACGCGCCGGCGGGTACCTGGCCGTGCCCCCCTCGGGGGGCGGTCCGGGCGTGATCGTGATCCAGGAGTGGTGGGGCCTCGTGCCCCACATCGAGGACGTGTGCGAGCGCTTCGCCGCCGAGGGCTTCGTGGCGCTCGCCCCCGACCTCTACCACGGCGCCAAGGTGGCGGTGACCGAGCCCGACGAGGCCGGCAAGGAGATGATGGCCCTGGAGATGGGCCGGGCCGGCCGGGACATGTCGGGCGCCGTGGACGAGCTGCTGCGGCGGTCGGCCCGGGACACGGTGGGCGTGGTCGGCTTCTGCATGGGCGGGGGACTGGCCCTGGTCCTCGCCACCCAGCGGCCCGACGCCGTGGCCGCCTGCGTGGCCTTCTACGGCCTCATCCCCTGGCCCGACGCCCAGCCCGACTTCGCCGCCCTCACGGCCGCGGTGCAGGCGCACGTGGCGGGCGAGGACGGCTACTTCTCGCCCGACGAGGCCGCCAAGCTCGAGGAGCGCCTGCGCCACCTGGGCAAGGAGACCGACTTCCACACCTACCCCGGGGCCGACCACGCCTTCTTCAACGACACCCGCCCCGACGTCTACGACGCCGGGGCGGCCGGGCTGGCCTGGGACCGGACCGTCGACTTCCTCCGCGCCCGGCTGGGGTGAGCGTCCCGGGGGACGGCACCGGGGCGGTCGGGCGCTACCTCGAGCTCGGCCTGGCCCTCGGGCGCCACGTGCCCGGGCTGGTGGACGCCTACTACGGCCCCCCCGACGTGGCCCGGCGCATCGAGGCCG
>DATJOV010000208.1:0-11568 GCA_035506735.1 Acidimicrobiales bacterium
GCCGTGGCGCTGGCCACCCTCGTCCTGGTCCTCGTGATCGCCCTGCTGGCGCGCAGCCGTCGCCGGTCCGACACCGCTCGCCCCGCCGTGGTCGAGGACGTCATCCCGGCGCTCCACGACGCCCTCACGGGCCTCCCCGGCCACACCCTCGTCCTGGACCGGACCGAGCAGATGCTGGCCCGCAGCCGGCGCGCCCAGCTGCCCACGGCCGCCGTGGTCCTGGGTCTCGACGACTTCGCGGACTTCAACACCAGGGTGGGGCGGGCCCACGGCGACCAGCTGCTGGTGGCCGTGGGCGAGCGGCTCGCCACCGTGGTGCGCGAGGCCGACACCGTGGGACGCCTCGGGGACGACCGGTTCGTGGTCCTGGTGGACGGGGCCACCCTCTTGGCCGGGCCCGAGCTCGTGGCCGAGCGGATCCTCGACATCCTGCGGGAGCCCTTCGTCCTCGCCGACGAGGAGATGGACCCCGTCCGGATCTCGGTGTCGGCCGGCGTGGCCCTCGGCCCCCGCCTCGACGCCGAGGCCCTGCTGCGCGACGCCGGCCTGGCCCTGGCCGAGGCCAAGTCGGCGGGCAAGGGCCGCTACGCCCTGTTCGGCAAGGAGACGGCCGACGCCGAGGAGGGCCGGGACGCCCTCGCCGCCGAGCTGCGCTCGGCCGTGGCGGCCAGCGAGTTCTTCCTCCGCTACCAGCCCATCTTCGACATCGACACGCGCAAGACCACCGGTGTCGAGGCCCTGCTGCGCTGGCAGCACCCCACCCGCAAGGTGATCCCCCCCGACCACTTCCTCCCCATGCTGGAGGAGAGCGGCCTCATGGTGCCCCTCGGCCGCTGGGTGCTGCACGAGGCGTGCCGGCAGGGGGCGGCCCTGCACGCCGCCGGGCACCGGATCTCGATGTCGGTCAACCTCTCCCCGACACAGCTCGAGGGGGAGACCGTCGCCGCCGACCTGGGCGCGGCCCTGGCCGAGTCCGGGCTCCACCCCCACGCCCTGATCGTCGAGGTCAACGAGACCACGCTCATGCACAACACCGAGCTCATGGTCGAGCGGCTCGTGGCCATCAAGTCGCTCGGCGTGCGCATCGCCATCGACGACTTCGGCACGGGCTACTCGTCGCTGGCCTTCCTGCGCCAGTTCCCCATCGACATCCTGAAGATCGACCGCTCCCTCATCAGCTCCATGGCCTCGACGCGCGAGTCGTCCATGCTCATCCACACCCTGGTCCAGGTGGGCAAGACCCTGGGCCTGGAGGTGGTGGCCGAGGGCATCGAGGAGGAGGGGCAGATCGACCCCCTGGTGGCCGAGCAGTGCGACCGGGGCCAGGGCTTCCTCTACGGCCGGCCGCTCACGCCCACGCAGCTCGACATCTTCCTGCGCACCCATCTCACCCAGGACGCGCCCCTGTGGGTGGTGCCGCCCCCCCAGGGCGCCCGCTGAGGGGCGGGGGACCGCCACCGGCCGGCGACCGGTCCGGGCGGTGCCATGATGGGCGCGGTCGGGCCCGTCACCCGCGGCCCGGGTGGGCGCCGACCGGGGGGAGGATCCCGTGGGAGAGGCGGCTCCGGTGACGGCCTGGGCGAGCGATTTCGACGTCCTCGCCCCCCAGTACCTGGCCGATCCCTTCACCATCTGGGACGAGCTGCGCACCTCGTGTCCCATCGCCCACACCGAGCGGCGCGGGAGCACCTGGCTCCCCACCCGCTACGAGGACGTCACCGCCATCGCCCACGACGTCGACCACTTCAGCTCCCTCCAGGTGGCCGTGATCCCCTTCCAGGGCCAGGCGCCGGCCGAGCCCGTCCTGCCCTACGGGCTCCCCCCCATCTCGGCCGACCCCCCGCTGCACACCTGGACCCGGCGGCTCCTGCTGCCCTGGTTCTCCCACCGCCGCGTCGAGGGCTACGAGCCCATGACCCGGGCCCTGTGCTCCGGGCTGCTCGACCGCGTCGCCGGAGCCGGGGGGGCCGACGCCGCCACCGACTACGCCCAGCAGATCCCGGTGCGGGTCATCGCCCACATCCTGGGGGTGAGCCCGGACCTGGCCGACACCTTCACGGGGTGGGTCAGCGACGTCCTCGAGTTCGCCGACGATCCCGAGCGCCGGCGCCGGGGCGTGCAGGGACTGCTCCAGTACTTCACCACCGAGATGGCGGCCCGCCGGGCCACGCCCGGCGACGACCTGCTGAGCGAGCTCCTGCGCACCGAGGTCGACGGGGCGCCCCTCGACGACCGCCTGGTGCTGGGCCAGGCCATCCTGGTGCTGATCGCCGGCGTGGACACCACCTGGAGCGCCATCGGGTCCTCGCTGTGGCACCTGGCCACCCACGCCGAGGACCGCCGCCGCCTGGTGGAGGAGCCGGGGATCATGGACCTGGCCGTGGAGGAGCTCCTGCGGGCCTACTCGCCCGTGACCATGGCCCGGGTCGTGCGCACCGACGTCGAGTTCGGGGGCTGCCCCATGCGCGCCGGGGACAAGGTCCTCATGAACTTCCCGGCCGCCAACCGCGACCCCGCCATCTTCGAGCGCCCCGACACGGTGGTGCTGGACCGGGCCCAGAACCGCCACGTGGCCTTCGGGTCCGGCATCCACCGCTGCGCCGGCTCCAACCTGGCCCGCATGGAGCTGCGCGTGGCCCTGGAGGAGTGGCTGCGCCGCATCCCCGAGTTCCACCTCGACAGCAGCGACGTCACCTGGGCCGGTGGGCAGGTGCGCGGCCCGCGCCGGCTCCCGGTGGTCTTCGGGTGAGGATCCGGGTCGACCCCGACAAGTGCCAGGGGCACGCCCGGTGCTATGCCCTGGCCCCCGAGCTCTTCGCCATCGACGACTACGGGCTCTCGACGGTCGTGGGTGACGGGACCGTCCCGCCCGGGCTGGAGGGACGGGCCCGCCTGGCCATCGACAACTGCCCCGAGTTCGCGGTGCAGGAGGTCGGCGCCACGGGCGACTGACCCGTCGTCCTACCCGTGTCGCAGGTGGGTGTCGAAGAAGGCCACGATGCGGCGGCGGGCGTCGACGGCAGCGGCGTCGTGGTAGCCGTTGGCCATGAAGCGCGACAGCACGGCGAAGACCAGCGGGGTGCGGTCGCCGGCCCCCTCGTGGTCGTTCAGGAACCCGTGGCCGGCGTCGGGGTACTCCTTCACGTCGTGGGGCACCCCGGCGGCCGACAGGGACCGCTCCAGGCGGGCCGCCGCCCCCCGCAGGCTCCGGTCCCGGGCGCCGTAGCTCGCCACCACCGGGCACGCCCCGGCCAGGGCGTCGACGTCGTAGGCGGCCCTGGGGGCCGCCCCGTAGTTGACGCTCGAGGCCGAGAACCCGTGTCCCGGGGCCAGGACGAGGGCGAAGCCGCCTCCCATGCAGTAGCCGATGACCCCGGTGGTGCCGGTGGCGTCGTGGCGCGCCGCCAGCCACGACCGGGCCGCCTCGATGTCGTCGAAGGACCGCCCCGAGCGACGGCGCACGTCACCCATGACCGACCACAGACAGGCCAGGGTCCCACCCCAGTGGAACAGGTCCGGGGCGACCGCCGCGTACCCCTCGGTGGCCAGCCAGTCGGCCTGGTGGCGCAGGTCGTTGGTCATCCCCAGGGCGTCGTGCACCACCACCACGCCGGGCCACGGGCCGGGACCGTCCGGGAGCGCCAGGTAGGCGGGGAGATCGCCGCGACCGGTGGGGATGGTGACCTCGGCCATGCCTGCCTCCGTGCTCGGACGCCGGGGCCTCGGTCCCCCGCCTGGCCACCGCTCACCGTAGCGGTCGCCGCCACGGCCCCGGGGGTGGGCGACGTCCCGCCCCCGCCCCGGTCCGCGGCCCCGGTGGCGGCGCCGCCCGAGGTCAGGGCCGCCCGTCCCGCCCGGGCCCGGCGGGTGGGGCGGACGTCCTGGTGGGGGGCGTGGCGACCACGGGGCGTGCCCGGGAGGCGGCCCGTCCCGGTGGTCGTGGGGGCCAGGGGGGCGGACCCGCCCAGGCCCGGCGCCCGGTGCCGGGGGCGGGGAGGGCACCGGGAGGTAAAGGGTTTGGCCGTTCGCGTCGAGAACTGTGTTCGTCGTGGTCAATGCTCCGTCTTCCCAGGCCGGCACCGAGCCCCGGAACGCCGACGACCACCCGAGGCCGCACGGCGGCGCGGGCGGGGTCGAGGCCGCCCCCGCAGCGGGGGGGCGGTGGCGCCCCGGCGTGCGCATGGTCCTCCTCGTCATCGTCCTCATCCCCCTCCTGGCCACGGGGGTGATGGTGGCCTCGTCCGCCACCAAGGCGTGGAGCTCCCGCCACGGTGCCCAGGTCGTGGCCGAGGACGCCCACCGCCTCGTGGTGGTGGCCCAGGCCCGGGCCGAGATGAACCGGCTCGAGAGCCCCCTCACGGCGGTGTCGTACGCCCGTGAGCTCGGCATCAGCGAGCCCGTGCTCGACCAGCTCCTCAAGCCCCCCGTGCCCTTCCGGGACCAGCTCGACCAGCAGCTGGCCGTGCTGCACGACTACCCGACCTTCTGGTCCACCGCTCCCCTGCGGGCCGACGTGGCCGCCCTGCCCGGCGTGGTGGTGGGCTCGGCCGACGGGGTGACCACCTTCAACGAGGTCGAGGCCTTCACCACCGGAATGTCGGACCAGATCGACGACGTCTGGTTCAGGGACTACGACCAGCTGCAGCGCGACGTCTCGGCCTGGCAGCCGCCCGGGACCTTCGAGGTCCGCGTCTCCACCCTGCGCCAGACCTACCAGGCCTTCCTGGCGGGCGGGGCCGAGATCGCCAACACCGTCTTCGTGCTCGAGGGCCTGGGCCCGCCCAACGCCAAGCAGGAGCTCATCCAGGCCGCGGGCGAGTTCCAAACCGCCACCGGGGAGTTCGTGGGCCAGCTCGGCCCGGGGGGCGAGCAGGCCTGGCGCCATCTCCAGACCGACGCCGTCGACCGGCACTTCGCCGGCACCGTGGACCAGGCCGTCACGGTCGCCATCGACAACCAGAAGCCCCCCTTCGCCGGGAACCTCGCCTTCGCCGGGGCCAGCTCGGCGCCGGGCCTGGACTACCTGAGCGACCTCGACCACCTGGTGACGGCGGCCTCGGACGACCTCCACGCCACGGCCCTGGCCCAGGCGGCCACGGCCACGCGCAACCTCGTCCTCGAGCTCGTGCTCCTGTTCCTCCTCACCGTGGTGTGCGTGGGGGGCGTGGTCCTGGCCGGGCGGGTCCTCACCCGACCCCTCAAGCGCCTGGCCGGCCAGGCCGCCGCCGTGGGCAGCGGTGACTTCGACCTCCCGCCCCTGCCCGACTCCGGCCCGCGCGAGGTGGCCACCACCACCACGGCCTTCAACGACATGGCCTCCACCCTCAAGGCCGTCGAGGCCAAGGCCGTGGCCCTGGCGGCCGAGGACCTCACCGACCCCGAGCTCTTCACGCCCCTGCCGGGACGCACGGGCCGGGCCCTCCAGGCGTCCATCGACGCCCTGGCCAGCCGGATCCGCGAGCGCGAGATGCAGCGTCAGCTCCTGCACGAGGCGGCCACCCACGACTCGCTCACCGGTCTGCTCAACCGCCCCGCCGTCTTCGAGTACCTCACCCACGACGTGAGCCGCCGGCGCGAGGCGGGCGAGACGGTGGCCGTGCTCTTCATCGACCTCGACGGGCTCAAGCCCCTGAACGACGTGTACGGCCACGAGGCGGGCGACAACGCCATCCTGGCCACGGGGCTGGCCCTCCAGAGCGCCACGGACAGCTGTGACGTGGTGGGCCGGCTGGGGGGGGACGAGTTCCTCGTCGTGCTGTGCCACGACCACAGCTGTGACGGCGACACCGTCGTCGCCCGCATCCGCCAGTGCGTGGCCGACTGCCGGATCCCCGTCAACGACACCATGGTCCCCCTCGAGGCCAGCGTGGGCGTGGCCCTGGCCCAGTGCGACCCCCACACCGACCCCATGCTCCTGGTGCGCCAGGCCGACGAGGCCATGTACGAGGCCAAGAAGGCGGCGCGCGCCACCCGGGAGCGCATCGCCTCGGGCCACTGATCCCCGGCCGGACGGCGCTCAGCGCCGCCCGGCGTCGTGGGTGAGCACCGCCGTCCAGTACAGCGCCCGGGCCACGGCCTCGGGCCGCACCACCATGTGGAGCTGGTGCCCGGCGACGCGACGCACCTCCCACCCCCGGCGCTGGGCCTCGCGGGCGTCGGCCAGGTGGGCGTCGGTGAACGCCCGGTAGGCGCACGCCACCCCCTCGTTCCACCCCGCCGGCACCGGCACCACCTGGTCGAAGTACGCCGCCGGCACGGCGGGGAGCTCCTCCACCAGGAGTCGCCGGCGCTCGGGGACCCGGGACAGGGCCGCCTCGGTGCGCTCGTCCCACGGTGGCGGCGCCGGGGCCCCGGCCGGGCGGGGTGCGGTCATGCGTCGCCGCAGGGCGGAGGAGACGGTCTCGGCGTAGCCCCGCTCGGGGGGCAGGGACGCCTCCACCACGGCCACGGCCCCGACCCGCCCGAGGAGGGCCAGGACCATGGCGGGCAGGAGCGGGCCGGCCTCCCCCGACCCCACCAGGACGAGCGGCCCCCCAGCGCCGGCGCAGGCCAGTACCACGGCCTGGACGCAGGGCTCCCAGTACCGGGGGCCGGCCGTCTCGAACCCGGCCAGGGAGGGGATGCGCACCTCGAAGCCCCAACGGCGCAGGTGCTCGCCCACCCAGCGCCACTGGGTGGGGCCCACCAGGGGACTGTGGACCAGGACGAAGACCGGTGCGCGCCGGCCCCCCCGGGGCCGCCGGCGGGCCGGCGGCGCCAGCACCACCGACACGCTGGGGGGCTCGTCGTAGCGGCCGATGCCGTCGTCGCGCACCAGGGCGGTGGGACGTCCCCCGCGGTAGAGGCGCTCCTGGTGGGCGCCGAAGGGATCGCGCCGCCACTCGTCGGGGCGCTGGGGCTCGGGGACGTCGGGGCCGGGCACGGCGGGGGCGCTCAGCGCCGGGGCCCGGACGCCGGGGGCCGCCCCACCCGAGAGGGCGACCGGGTGGGGGAGGGCCGGCCCAGGAGCGGGCCCGGGCCCTCCCCGGCGGCGTCCGGGGCGTCGCTCACGGGGGGCCGGGCCGGGGCGGTCACGAGCCCGGCCGTCGCCGGCATCCGGCCCCGGGCATCGGAGGGGGCGCGGCCGGCCCCCGGCCACGGATCCCGGCGCCAACCCCCGCCTCCCCGTCTCCGTGCACGGCGCCATGCTGCCCCACCCGCCCCTCCCGGGGCGGACGCCGGGCCGTGTGGAAGTGTGGTGCGGGTTGCGGGCCGGGGGAGGGGACATGACCGTCGTCGATTGCGATCAGCACCTCTACGAGTCCCGGTCCCTGTGGGCCGATCACATCGACCCGGCCCTCCGGGACGAGGCCCTGGCCATCGTGGACGACGACCTGGGCTACGCCTGGCTCACGTGGCGGGATCGCCGCCTCGACGTGGCCGACGTGCAACTGCCGGGGGACACCGTCGCCATCGGTCGCCGCCGCCAGCGCCTCCGCCAGGGGCTGCCCGCCGACTACGCCTACGACGAGGCCCTGCCCGCCGACTACTGGGACCCGTCGGCCCGCCTGGGGCGCCTCGAGGCCATGGGCCTCGAGGCCGCCGTCCTGTTCCCGAACTTCGGGCTCCTGTGGGAGCGCCGGCTGTCGGTGGCGCTGCCCGCCCTCACGGCCAACATGGCGGCGTGGAACCGGTGGTGCGCCACCGTGGTCACCGACGGGGCGGGGCGCCTCCACCCCGTGGCCCACCTCACCCTGCGCCACCCCGCCTGGCTCGAGGGCCAGCTGGCCGAGCTGGCGTCGGCGGGGGTGCGGCTGGCCATGATCGCCCCCGCCGCCGTCGACGGCCGCCCGCTCTCGCACCCCGACCACGACCGCCTGTGGGCGGCCTTCGTGGACCACGGCGTCACACCGGTGTTCCACGTCGCCGACCAGCCCCGGGTCCTGGACGAGGCCTTCTACACCGATCCCGAGGACAGCTTCGTGCCCGTGCTCGAGTCCGTCTTCCTGTGGGCCCCGCCCGCCATCGCCGTCACCGACCTCATCGTGAACGGGGTCTTCGTGCGCCATCCCGGCCTGCGGGTGGGGATCGTCGAGCTGTCCTCGATCTGGGTCCCGCAGTACCTGCTCATGCTGGACGGGGGATGGGACTTCACCAACACCCTCAACGGCCGGCCCCAGGCCGAGCTCGACCTGCGTCCCAGCGAGTACTTCGCCCGCCACGTGCGGGTGGCCTCGTTCTCCTACGAGCAGCCCGGGCGCCTGCGGGCCAAGTCGGGCGACCTGTACATGTGCTGCAGCGACTTCCCCCATTCCGAGGGCACGGCCACACCGGTGCAGGACTACGCCCGGGCCGGGTGCGTGCCGGAGGAGGCGGGGGGGTTGTTCCACCACAACGTGGCCACCCTCCTGGGAGCCTGACCCGCGCCGCCCGGCCCCCGCCGGCGGCTCTCAGGAGCGGGGGCCCGTTCCCTCCTCGTCGGGGCCGTCGATGCCGAGCCGGGTCATGACCTCGGTGATCGTGGCCCAGCTCACCTCCCAGCGCCCCCCGGCCCGCACGGCCCGGCCCGCCACCTCGAGGACGGGCCCGGGATCGAAGCGCACCACCACCTCCACCTCGGCCTCATCGTCCTCGCCGAAGCGCACCCGGCGCACCCGGGGGGGACGCAGCACGCCGAACCGGCTGGCCCGCAGGCGTGCCAGATAGGGCCCGAGGGGGTCCTCGCCGGCCTCGTCCCCGGCGGGACGGGGCCCGAAGGTGGCGCGGAAGGCGGCCACCACCTCCTCCACGGCGCCATGGTCGGGGGGCTCTCCGTAGACGCGGGGCGGGAGCGGGATCTCCCCGCTTCGCTCGGCCCGGCCGTGCTCGACGGCGTCGGCGGCCAGGGCCACGCAGTCGGCGCAGATGGCGACGTCCTCGGTGGCCACGTAGCGGTCCACGTCCCACAGGAGCCGGCCGCAGAAGGCGCACGCGCCCGGCGCACGTCCCACCCCGGCCCGGATGGCGGCGCCACGCCCGGCCGTCCTCGCCCGTCGCAGGGCGACGGCGCGGGCCGAGGCCAGCGGGGCGAAGCGCTCGGTGTCGAGGATCGTCCCCGGGGAGGGCTCGGCCAGGAGGCCCGTGACCTCCCGGCGCACCTGGTCGCCGGTGACCTCGAAGGCGGCCAGCACCGCCATGGCCACGCCCCCGCCCTCCCGCACCATGCCGAGGAGGAGGTCCTCGGGGCCGATCTCGTCGTGGCCCAGCTGCAGGGCTTCGCGCAGGGCCAGCTCCATGACCTTCTTGGCTCGGGGGGTGAAGGGGGAGCTCCCGCCTGGTGCCCCCGGTGGCCGGCCCAGGATGGCCTCGACGTGCTCGCGGGCCTCCTCCAGTGAGACCCCGAGACGGCGCAGGGCGTTGGCGGCCACGCCCTCGCCCTCGCGCACGAGGCCCAGGAGCAGGTGCTCGGTCCCGAGGAAGCCCCGGGGGGCCAGCCGCGCCTCCTCCTGGGCCAGGACCAGGGCCCGCCGTGCTCGGTCCGTGAAGCGCTCGAACACCGCCCCACAGTGTAGGCAGCGGTGCCCTCCCCGCCCCGGGACGCGCCTCGGAGGGAGCGGCGGCGGCGGGCGGTAGCTTGAGGCCGGTGACGGGCCCGGAGCCGACCATCGAGCCCGGTCCCCGGGGCCTGCCCCCCTCGGAGAGCTCGCGCCCCACGCTCACCGGCGACCGCCACATGGCGGTCACGGGCCACCCCCTCACCGTGCAGGTGGCTATGCGGGTCCTCGAGGCCGGGGGCAACGCCGTCGACGCCGGGGTGGCCGCCGGGTTGGCCTCCAACGTGGTGCAGGCCGACATGTGCAACCTGGCCGGGATCGCCCCCATCCTGGTGCGACCGGCCGGGTCGGCCGAGGTGATGAGCGTGGCCGGGGTGGGGCCGTGGTCGTCCACCGCCACCCTCGAGGCCTACACGGCGCGCCACGGCCGGGCCATGCCCCCGGGGTGCGCCGCCACGGTGGTCCCCGCCGCCCTGGCCGGGTGGCTGAGCGCCCTCGAGCACTTCGGCACGTGGTCGTTCGCCGACGTCGTGGCGCCCGCCGTGGAGCTCGCCGTCGAGGGCTTCGTCCTCGACGCCACGGTGGCCAGCGCCCTCGACCTCTTCGCCTGGGTGTACGAGCAGTGGCCCTCGTCGGCCGCCGTCTATTGCCCCGGGGGGAGGCGGGCCGTGGTGGGTGACCGCCTGCTCCAGCCCGACCTGGGACGCCTCCTCGGGCGCCTGGCCGCGGCGGAGGCGGAGGCCCTCGGCGCCGCCGGTCCCCCCGACGCCCGCCGCCGCCGGGGCCTGGAGGCGGTGCGGCAGGCCTTCTACGAGGGGGAGACGGGGCGGGCCATGGCCGCCTTCGTCACGGGGCAGGGGGGTTTCCTCACCACCGACGACCTGGCCGCCTTCCGGGCCGAGGTGGCCCCGGCCCCGGCGCGGCGCTTCCCCCGCTTCGGCGGCCTCACCGTCCACGTCACCCCGCCCCGGTGGTCCCAGGGCCCGGCCCTGCTCCAGACCCTGGCCGTCCTGGAGCGCTTCGACCTGGCCGGCGCCGGCCACAACTCGACCGACCACCTCCACGTGCTCCTCGAAGCGGTGAAGCTGGCCTTCTCCGACCGGGAGCGCTACTACGGCGACGCCGGACCGGTCGACCTCGGGTTCCTCCTCTCCGACGACCACGCCGACGAGCTGGCGGCCCGCATCCGTCCCGACGCCGTCCTCGATGACCTGGCCACCCTGCGCCACCGGGCCGACGACGTGGCCTCCACCACCCACGTCGCCGTGGTGGACGGGGCCGGCACCGCCTTCGCCTGTGCCCCCAGCGACACCCTGGCCATGGCCCCGGTGGTCCCCGGCCTGGGCGTGGTGGTCTCCGGGCGCGGCGTCCAGAGCCGCACCGCGCCCGGGCATCCCGCCGCCCTCGGGCCCGGGCGCAGGCCCCGGGTCACCCCGGCGCCGGCCATCGTCCTCGACGACGGGGGCCGCCCCTGGCCCATCACCTGCCCGGGCGGCGACGTCATCGTCCAGGCCATGGTCCAGGCCCTCACCAACGTGGCCGTCTTCGCCATGACCGAGCAACAGGCGGTGGAGGCCCCCCGGGCGGTGTCGCTGGCCTTCCCCGACTCCTTCCACCCCCACACCCACCACCGGGGACGGGTGGTGGTGGAGGACCGCGTCCCCGACGCCGTCCTGCGGGGCCTGGCCGCCCGCGGCCACGACGTCCGGCGCTGGCCGCCCTTCGAATTCGAGGCCGGCTCGGTGGGGATGATCCGCCAGCACCCGCCGGCCGGGGCCTCGGCCCGCCCCACCCTGCGGGCCGGCGCCGATCCCCGCCGCGCCGCCTACGCCCTGGGGCGTTGACGCCGGCGTTGGTGCCGCACCCCCGGCGCGGTGGCCGGGGCCCACCTCACCGACCGGGAACCCCCCTCTGCCCGAGGGGATCTGACGACGGGGACTGACCGACGGGGACTGACCCACGGGGACTGACCCACGGGGACTGACCCACGGGGACTGACCCACGGGGACTGACCCACGGGGACTGACCCACGGGGACCAGGGTCCCGCGCCTCATG
>DATJOV010000209.1:0-4073 GCA_035506735.1 Acidimicrobiales bacterium
TCCGCCGCCAGCCGCTCGTCGTCGGCCTCGGTCTCCCCGCGCCGGCGCGTGCCGGCGATGGGCCGGCTCACCACCACGCCGTCGCGCAGGCGCACCAGGGGCTCGGGGGTGGCCCCCACCACGGTGGCGTGCCCGGTGCGCAGGAAGTAGAGGTAGGGGCTCGGGTTCACCAGGCGCAGGGCCCGGTAGAGGTCGAAGGGCTCGGCTCCGAGGTCCAGGTCGAAGCGCTGGGACAGCACGACCTGGAAGATGTCACCGGCCCGGATGTGCTCCTTGGCCACGCCCACGGCGTCCACGAAGGCCTGTGTCGACATGGTGCGGCGCACGGCCGGGGGCCGGTCGTCGGGGCGGGGCCCCTCCAGGGGGGGCTCGTGCAGGGGGCGGAACAGCTCCGCCGCCAGGGCGTCGAGGCGGGCCTCGGCCGCCCGGTAGGCGGCGAGGGCCTCGTCCTCGTCCCAGGACCCCCCCACCACCACGTTGTCGACCAGGACCACGCGCTGGCGCCAGTGGTCGAAGGCGCACAGCTGCCCGATGACGTGGAGCACGGCATCGGGGACGCCCAGGTCGTCGGGGGGCACGGCGGGGAGGCGCTCGACCTCGCGCACCACGTCGTAGCCGAGGTAGCCCACCAATCCCCCGTGCAGGGGGGGCAGGTCCTCGACGGCGGGGGCCCGGTAGGCATCCACCAGGGCCTCGATCGTGGCCAGGATGCCCCCGCAGGCCCGGCCGGTCACCTCCTCGGGCAGGGGGAGCCCGCCCTCCACCGCGACCTGCCCACCCCGGCTCACCAGCGTGGCCAGGGGGTTGCGGCCCACGAAGGAGTACCGGCCCCAGCGTTCCCCACCCTCCACCGACTCGAGGAGGAAGCCCGGCGCCTCCCCCACGGCGGCCAGGAAGGCCCCCACGGGGGTGAGGGTGTCGGCCACCAGCTCGCGCCACACCGGCACGAGGCGGTGGTGCCGTGCCAGCTCGACGAAGGCGTCGCCGCCGGGTCTGGCCGGCTGCGTCGCCGAGCCGCTCACCCCGCCGCCGCCTCCCCGGGGGCGGGCCGGGCCGGGCCGAAGGCCCGGAAGAAGCAGGTCCGGGCGCCGGTGTGGCAGGCCCCGGCCCCGTCCTGGTCCACCACCACCAGGAGGGCGTCGCCGTCGCAGTCGTAGCGGACCTCCCGCACCCACTGCCGGTCGCCCGAGGTCTCCCCCTTCTGCCAGTACTCCCGCCGGCTCCGGCTCCAGAACCAGGTCCGCCCCGTGCTCAGGGTGCGGCGCAGGGCCTCGCGGTCCATGTAGGCCACCATCAGCACGGCCCGGTCCCCGGCGTCCTGGACCACGGCGGCCACCAGCCCCTCGGGGCCGAAGGCCACCACGTCGAGGTCGGCCTCCTCGAAGGGCACTGGGGTGGCCACCCGCCCGGCGGGCACGGGGGGCGGGGAGGGGACCGCCGTGTCGGGGGCCACCGTGTCGGGGGCCACTGTGTCGGGGGCCGCCGTGTCGGGGGCCGCCGTGTCGGGAGCGACGGTGTCGGGGGCCATGGCCCCCCCACGTTACCGGTCCCCGCCCCCGCCCCCGGTGCCCCTCACCTGGGCCCGGGGCCCCCGGCCGGGTGCGGGCCGACGGCCACGGCAGGGCCACCGGGCCCCGGTCGGGGGTCCCCCGGCGGGCTCCAGGACGTTCGTGCCGACGGGCATCTACTATCTGGTAACTCGAGGCAACCTCGGGTGAGGGGATTCGCTGGGGGGCGAGACAGATCGCCGGGGGGCGCTGTGAGACGCACGTGGGAATGGCTCGGCCTCAACCTGGGCCGGCGGGCCGGACGGGTGGCCATGGTGGGCCTGGTGGTCACCCTGGCCCTGGGCTTCGGCATCGTGAAGCTGCGCTTCTCCACCTCGAACTCCGACTACCTCAACAAGACCGACCCGGCCTGGGTCAACAACGTCCAGTACGAGAACGTCTTCGGCGGGGACCCCATGGCGGTGCTGTTCTCCATGGACCACGGCCTCACCGTTGACAACCTGCTCACCACCCACAACCAGCAGGAGTTCAAGACCATCGAGGCCCGCCTGGAGCGTGACCCCTGGGTCTACAGCGCCGTCACCCCCTACGACGCCCTCCTCTTCGGCCAGCAGCTCCTGGCCAGCCCCACCGGCGGCCCCCTGGGCAGCATCGCCGCCAAGCTCCTCCTCAGCGCGGCCGAGCGCGACCCCAACAACACCGACCACCAGAAGCGGGGCCACTACCTCACCCAGGAGGGGATCCAGCTCGAGAACTTCCCCCCGAGCTCCCAGCACCTGAGCAACGCCAAGTGGCTGCACTTCGTCGTCCACGACCTCAACGGCCAGGTCCGCTCGTCGCTGCGGACCTTCGTGCCCAACAACACCCACGCCCTCATGGCCATCTACCTGAAGGGCAACCTCAACATCAACCAGGAGACCACGGCGGCGGCCTCGGTCACGAGCATCATCGACTCGGCCCACTTCACCGGCGCCACCACCATCACCACCGGCGTGCCCGCCCTCCTCGAGACCATCAACAACTACTTGAAGCACGGCATCACCGTCCTGGCCCTGGCGGCGGCGGCCATCATGGTGGCGATCCTGCTCCTGTCGTTCACGGTGCGCTGGCGCCTGCTCGCCTTCGCCATCGTGGCCGTGGGGCTCGTGTGGGGCTTCGGCCTGGTGGGCTACTTCCACGTCCCCCTCACCCTGGCCACCATCGCCGCCCTCCCGGTGCTGCTCGGCGTGGGCATGGACTACTCGATCCAGATGCATTCGCGCATCGAGGAGGAGGTCGTCCTCGACCGCGCCGCCCACCCCATCCAGGCCGCCGCCCGTGGACTGGGCCCGGCGCTGCTGGTGGTCACCTTCGACGCCGTCTTCGCCTTCGCCGCCCTGTGGTTCGCCAAGACCCCGGCCATCCGGGAGTTCGGCTCGCTCCTCGTCATCGGCATCATCGCCGTGTGCTTCTGCAGCATCATCGCCACCCTGGCCGTGCTGGGCATCCGGGAGTACAAGTCCCCCACCAAGGGCAAGGACTTCAGCAACGGCCGGCTGAGCCGCTTGGTGGCGCACCTGGGCAGCGTCCCCCAGCGCTTCGCCATCCCCCTGGCCGTCCTGAGCGTGGTGATCCTGCTGTCGGGCGTGGCCCTGGAAGGACATCTCCAGCTCCAGACCGACCCCATCTCGTGGGTGAACCCCCAGTCCCAGGCCATCAAGAACCTCGACACCCTCAAGGCCTCCACCGGCTCGGACAACGAGCTGGCCATGCGCATCTCCACCGCCCACCCCTGGAGCGACCAGACCGTCAACTACGTGGTCAAGTTCTCCCGCCAGCTGGTGAACAAGTACCCGACCTTCCTCTATCCGGGGGCCGGGCTCATCAACACCGTGGACCAGTTCATGACCGAGCCCGGCATGATCGACATCCCGCCCACCGGGGCGCAGATGAAGATGATCTACAAGATCGCCCCGGCCGGGATCAGGAAGACGACGGTGGCCAACGGGGGCGAGGCCCTCAACGTGATCTTCCTGGGCCGGACCGACACCCTCGACAACCTGGCCCCGGTGGTGAAGGACCTCCAGGGCGGCATCAACCCGCCCTCGTTCATCACCGTGCACCCCGGTGGCATCGCCACCGTGGGCGTCGGGCTCATCCAGAACCTGGAGAAGTCCCGCATCCAGCTCACCTACCTGGCCCTGCTCTTCGTGGGCCTCTTCCTCACCGCCCGGCTGCGCAGCCTCATCCGGGCTCTCCTGTCGCTGGTGCCGGTGCTCGTCGCCGTGGGTGCGGTGTCGCTCATCGCCGTCGGCTTCCACCTCAAGCTGAGCCCCGTCACCGCCGTGGCCGGACCGCTGGTGGTGGCGGTCTGTACCGAATTCACCTCGCTCATCCTCCTGCGCTTCGTGGAGGAACGGCAGCGGGGGCTCGAACCGCGCGCCGCCATGGACGCCACGGCCCGCCGGACGGGCCGGGCCTTCATGGTGTCGGGCATGACGGCGGTGGCCGGCGTGGCCACCCTGGGTCTGTCCTCCATGCCCCTCCTGAGCGACTTCGGGATCATCGTGGCCATCAACGTCTCGG
>DATJOV010000210.1:0-6396 GCA_035506735.1 Acidimicrobiales bacterium
CCCGGGCCCGGCGACTGGCCGCCAGCGCCCGCTGGTAACCCCAGGCCGCCACCCGGTTGGAGCGCACCAGGCGGCGCGCCCCCTGGGCCACCCGGGCCGGCACCACCTGCCGGGGCGGGTCGAAGACCCCGGGGCGCCGCCGGGCCTCCTCGGCCTGCCACCGCTCCCAGGCGCGGCGGAAGGCCCGGGCCCGTTCCTGCGGACCGTCACCGGCGGCGCCCTTGCGCAGGAGGAAGCCGAACTCGTAGTGGATGGGCTGCTCCCGGGTACAGGCGTCGACCAGCTCCCAGGTGTGGCCGAGGTGCTCGATGCCCCACAGCAGCACCTGGGCGAACTCGGCCTGGGTCCAGCAGTGGACGTGGACGGAGCGGTCCCGGTGCAGCGCGATCTGGGCCCGGCGCTTGGCCGGGGACCAGCGCGCCAGCACCCCGCGGTCGCGCAGGAACTCGCGCAGGTGCTCGTCGCTCACCTCCTCCACGCCCCGGCCGTGCTCCTCCACCAGGTGCCCCAGGGGGGTGGGGGCCCGGAAGCGGTCCTCGGTGCGCAGGCGATCGGGGAGGAGCAGGAGGAACAGGCCGCCCGGGCCCAGGACCCTGTGCACCTCGTCGAGGAAGCCGATCGGCTCGGCCAGGTGCTCGAGGAGGTGGCTGGCGATCACGAAGTCCTCGCCCCCGTCGGGGACGGGGCGGAGCCGGTCGCGGTTGAAGTCCAGGGTGATGTCGGGCTCGACGAAGGCGGCCCGGTAGTGGGCCGTGAGG
This sequence comes from Acidimicrobiales bacterium, assembly GCA_035506735.1. GTDB lineage: Bacteria > Actinomycetota > Acidimicrobiia > Acidimicrobiales > UBA8190 > DATJOV01. The sequence continues at coordinate 759 of DATJOV010000210.1, forward strand.
GAGGCGCCGAAGTCCGAGAGCTGCCCGATGGTGTCCGAGGCCCAGCGGTCGACGTAGCGGACCTCGACGTCGGGGGGAAGGATGCGGAAGGGGTAGTTCCCGGGCCCGAGCTCGAGGCCCCGGCCCTGGAGCCGGCGGGCGAACCGGGCCCGAGCGGTGTCCGCCTTGGTGCCCGCCATGCCCCGCCCCCCGCTCCCGTCCCCGCCCCCCGTCCCCGCCCCCCGGCCCGTCCCGCCGACCCGGAGCGCTCGGCCGCGTACTTGCAAAAACCTACCATGTGCTGGGCTGATGCCCGTTGCCCGGACTTCCGGCGGCGGGATAGACTTGCCCTTCGCTGGCGTGCAACCGGGGGGGACGCGTTGTCAACCACTGTGGAACCGCTCTCCGACGAGCAGGAGGGCGGCCTCAAGGTCTTCGACATCACGCTCGTCCCCGACGATCCCCCCGAGGCGTCGCTGTACCGGCACCGGCCCGACATGCTGGCCTCGGCCCGGGAGTTGCTGCGGCGGTGGGACGTCATGTTCAGCCTGGCCGAGCGCGACATCCGGGCCCAGTACAAGCAGGCCGTGCTGGGCATCGGGTGGGCCCTGCTCACCCCCCTGGTGGGCCTGGCCATGCTGGTCATCCTGGCCTCGCACCTGAAGGGCTTCGGCGGGGGCGGCAAGGTGCCCTTCCCGGTGTGGACCTACGCCGGCCTCCTGGCGTGGGGCTTCTTCGGCGGGGCCATCGGCGGCGGCACGAGCTCCCTCGTCTCGAACAAGTCCCTCATGGCCAAGAGCCACTTCCCCCGCGAGTGCTTCCCCATGTCCCAGGTGCTCGAGTCGGCCTTCTCGTCGCTCATCGCCCTGGTGCCCTTCGTCATCCTCCTCGGGCTCTACCACTACGCCCCCCGGCCGACCACGGTGTGGATCCCGCTCTACCTGCTGGTGGAGCTCCCCTTCACGCTGGGACTCGTCTTCTTCGTGTCCTCGGTCATCGTGACCATGCGTGACCTCCAGCAGATCGTGCCCATCTTCATGCCCCTGCTCATGCTCATCAGCGTGCTGAAGGGCCTGTCGATCGAGGAGCACCACAGGCTGGTGGCCCAATTCATCACCACGGCGCCGTTGCGGGAGCTCTACTGCGTGGTCAATCCCATGGCCGGGGTCCTGGCCAACTTCCGGGCCTCGATCCTGGAGGGGTTCGGCCCCCAGTGGGAGCTCCTCATCCCCGCCGCCATCGGGTCGATCCTGTACCTCGTGGCCGGGTACGCCGTGTTCAAGCGGCTCGAGGTGAACTTTGCCGACCTTACCTAGCGGCACGGTCCTGGTCGAGCACGCCTGGAAGCGCTTCCGGGCCGACCGGACGCTCCCCATGTTCCAGGACCAGATCGTCCTCTTCGGCCGCTGGATGAAGGGGTACCGGCGGCCCTTCCGCTGGGTGCTGCGCGACGTCAACCTGCACGTAGAGCCGGGCAAGACCTACGGCCTCATCGGCGTGAACGGCTCGGGCAAGTCGACCCTGCTCAAGATGATCTGCCAGACCACGTTCCCCTCGGCCGGCTCGGTCAAGGCCATCGGCCGGGTGGGGGCGCTGCTCGAGGTGCGCAGCGGCATCCACCCCGACCTGTCGGGGCGCCAGAACATCTTCCTGTACGGCAACATCCTGGGCATGTCCCGGGCCGACGTGGCGGCCCGCTTCGACGACATCGTGGACTTCGCCGAGATCGGCGACGCCGTGGACCGCCAGGTCAAGTTCTACTCCACCGGCATGGCCATCCGGCTGGGCTTCGCCATCGCCGCCTTCCTCGAGCCCGACGTCCTGCTCGTGGACGAGGTGCTGGCCGTGGGCGACGCCCGCTTCCAGCAGAAGTGCCTGGAGCGCATCAGCCAGGTGGTGGCCAACGGGACCACCCTGTTCTACGTCTCGCACGACCTGCCGACCGTCGAGGCCGTGTGCGACCGGGCCATGTGGCTGGCCGACAGCTACGTGCGCGCCGACGGCCCGGCCCGGGACGTGGTCTCGCTCTACCGCCAGTCGGTGGGGGAGCAGGCCGTCATGGCGGCCGCCCAGGACACCGGGGTGCGCGTCCTCAAGTGCGAGGTCACCGGGCCCGACGACGGGCAGGTGGTGTCGGGGGGGGAGGTGAACGTCCACATCGTGGCCGAGTCCGACGAGCCCATGTTCGGGGCCTTCCACCTCGGCATCTCCCAGGGCACGGCCATGCCGGTGTTCGTGGTCCGGTACGCCAGCTCCTTCCCCCGGGGCCGCTACGAGCTGCGCTGCCGCCTGCAGAACTTCCCGCTGCCCAAGGGCCGCTACACCCTGTGGGGGGCCATGCGGGCCCCGCGCGACGCCGAGGTGGGGGCGTCCCTGCCGTGGCAGCCCATGGCCAACTTCGAGGCCTACGGCCCCGTGGCCATCCGGGCCCCGCGCGGGGTGATGGTCCTGTCCCCCGTGTACGTCCCCACGGAGTGGGAGCTGTCCTGAGCGCTCGGGCCGGGGCCGAGCTCGACGGGGTCACGGCCGTGGTCGTCACCCACCTGCGCCCCCGGCTGGCCAGCGCCACCGTGCGCCACCTGTTGGAGGTGGAGGGCTTCGCCCCCGACCGGGTGGTGGTGGTGGTGAACGGCGAGGGCGGCCTCGACGACCCGGCCCTCGAGGCGGCCGTGCGCATGGTGCGCCTCCCGGAGAACACCGGGCCGGCCGGTGGCTTCCGCCGGGGCCTGGAGGAGGCGTTCGCCCATCCCGCCACCCGCTGGGCCTACCTGTGCGAGGACGACATGGTCCTCCTGCACCTGCCCGCCCCCCGCCTGGCCGGGCTCCTGGCCCGGATCCGGGAGCGGGCCGGGCACGACGCCCCGGCCCTCGCCCTGGGGGCGGTGGTGCCCTTCGGCCGGGTCTTCGTCCCCCGCTCGGGCCACACCCACAACGTGGTGCCCCGCCGGGGGGCCCCGGGGGAGCTGGCCCCGGTGGACGTGACCACGTGGGGGGCCTCGCTCGTGGCCCGGGAGGTGGTGGAGGCCGGGGTCCTCCCCGACCCCGAGCTGTTCTTCGGCTTCGAGGACTTCGACTTCTTCAGCCGCATCCGCCGGGCCGGGCTCGAGGTGCTGGTGGACGTGCCCTGCGCCCGGCGGGTGGCCCATCGCCAGACCACGAGCGCCAGGGAGGCGGCCCTGCGCGACCACCGGCCCGTCGACGCCGAGGAGCCGTGGCGGGCCTACTACCTGGCCCGCAACTACTTCGCGCTGGCCCGGCGCCACGGCCGGCCCAGCTGGTACGCCTGGCACCTGGTGTACTCGGCCCGCCGCCTCCAGCTGGCCACCAGCCGGGCCGAGCGCGTCGCCATCGTGCGGGGCCTGCTCGACGGGGCCCGGGGCCGCCTCGGCATCGAGCCCCGCTACGTACGCCACCGGGGCGAGCACGACGCCGCCGAGGCCCCCGGGGACGGGGCGGGCGGGAGCCGGGCCGACGTCGAGGGGAGCGGCGGGGCCGAGGACCAGACCGGGACCACGCCCAGCGCGGCCGAGCTCGCCGACACCACGGTGGCCATGGTCCTCACCCACAACGCCCCGGGGTCCCTGGCCCGCTGCCTGGCCGCCATCGCCGCCCAGACCGTGCCCCCGGGCGGGATCATCGTGGTCGACAACGCCAGCGCCCCGGCGGTGCGGGCCGAGGCGCTGCGCCCGCCGCGCCCGGGGGCGGGGCCCGAGGCCGTGACCGTGGTGCGTTCGGACACCAACCTCGGGCCGGCCGGGGGCTGGGCCCTCGCCTTCGACGAGCTCCTGGCCCGGGACGCCGACCTGGCCTGGGTGCTCGACGACGACATGGTGCCCGATCCCGACTGCCTGGCCACCCTGCTGGAGGAGGCCCGCCCCGACCCCAAGGCCGCCTTCCTCTTCCCCCGGGCCATCCAGCCCGACGGCTCGGTGGGGGAGTGGGGCTCGTGGTGCGGCTTCGTGGTGGCGCGCAGCATCGTGGAGCAGGTGGGGGTGCCCCGGGCCGAGCTGTTCTGGTGGGCCGAGGACAACGAGTACACCCACTGGCGCATCCCCCAGGCCGGCTACCCCCGGCGCCTGGTGGACGGGGCCGTGGTGCAGCACGACGCCGTGCGCCAGGAGGCCCGGGTCCCGCTGTGGAAGTACTACTACGAGGCCCGCAACATGCTCTACCTCCACCTCCACGTCATGCACCGGGTGGGCTGGTACCCCCGCAACATCACCAAGCTGGTGGCCCGGGCCGTGGTGCGGGAGCGGGGACGGCGCCTGGCGTGCCTGCGCACCATCGCCCTGGGCCTGTCCGACGGGGCCATGGGGCGCCTCGGCATCCGCTTCCCCGTCGAGGACATGCACGAGCAGCCCCGCCCCGACCCGGCGGGCTGAGCATGCGCATCCCCCTGCGGGCCGCGGCCGACGAGGAGCGGCCCACGCCCAACCTCTTCGTGGTGGGGGCCCCCAAGTCGGGCACCACCGCCCTGGCCAGCTACCTGGGCCAGCACCCCGAGATCTTCGTGGCCGGCAAGGAGCTCAGCTACTTCGGGAGCGACCTCGTCTTCGGCACCGGCACGGGGGAGCGCTGGCGCCTGGCCTACGAGCCCTACCTGCGGTGGTTCGCGGGGCAGGAGGAGGCCCGCTACCGGGCCGACCGCTCCGTGTTCTACCTGTACTCCCGGCGCGCCGCGGCCGAGATCCACGCCTTCGACCCCACCAGCCGCATCGTGGCCATGGTGCGCAACCCCGTGGAGCAGATGTACTCCCAGCACAGCGAGATGCTGTTCCAGGGGGAGGAGGACCTGGCCTCCTTCGCCGAGGCCCTGGCGGCCGAGGACGAGCGCCGCCAGGGGCGGGCCGTCCCCCCCGGGTGCCGCAAGCCCTTCGGGCTCCTCTACGGCGAGCTCACCCGCTACGCCGAGCAGCTCGAGCGCTACCTCGAGCGCTTCGGGACCGAGCAGGTGTGCGTGGTCCTCTACGACGACCTGCGCGCCGACGCCGCCGCCACCTACGCCGGCGTCCTCGGGTTCCTGGGGGTGGACGGCGCCCACCGCCCCGAGTTCGCCGTGGTCAACGCCAACAAGGTGGTGCGCAGCCCACTGCTGCGCGACACCCTGCGCTCGGCCCCGCCCGGCCTGCGCCGCCTGGGGCGCCTGGCCGTGCGCAACGAGTTCACCCGGGCCGCCCTGCGCCGGCGCCTGCACGACATGAACACCAGGGGGGCGCCCCGCCCCGCCCTCGACCCCGCCCTGGCGGCCCGGGTGACCGAGCGGTGCGAGCCCGAGATCCGCCGCCTCGAGGCCCTCCTGGGCCGGGACCTGGGCGCCTGGCGGGCCCCCCTCGGGGCGCCTACGGCCCCCGCCGCCGCCGACCGGGAGCCCTGAGCGGTGCCGGGGGTGGTGGTGCTGGGCATGCACCGCAGCGGGACCTCGGCCGTGACCAGGATCCTGAACCTCCTCGGGGCCGACGTGGGGGAGCGCGACGACCTCCTCACCGACTACGACAACCCGGCCGGGCACTGGGAGAGCCGGGCCCTCGTGGCCGCCAACGACCGCATCCTGGCCGCCTGGGGCCGCTCCTGGGACTTCCCCCCGTGGCTGGCCCCGGGGTGGGAGCGCTCGGAGCGGGCCGAGCGCCTCCTCCCCGACCTGGCCGCCACCTTCGCCGCC
>DATJOV010000211.1:0-20580 GCA_035506735.1 Acidimicrobiales bacterium
CCCCACGGCGAACCTCCCGCCCGCGCTCTGCGCCGCCGCCACCCCCGGACCGGTGGGGTTCACGTCCGTGGCGTCGGCGCTCTTCACCCTCGGCGCCCCGGGCTCCTTCACGGTCCGCGCCTCGGGGAGCCCGGCGCCCGCCATCACCGAGAGCGGCCCGCTGCCCGACGGCGTCACCTTCAGCGCCGACCCCGACGGGACGGCGACGCTGTCGGGCACCCCCGTCCAGGGCGGGGTCTTCCCCCTGACCATGACGGCCTCCGACGGGGCCTCGAGCGCCACCCAGACCTTCACGCTCCAGGTGGGCACGGCCCCCGCCATCTCCTCCCCGTCGACGGCGTCGTTCAGCACCGGCGTGGCGGGCTCGTTCCAGGTCGTGGCCACGGGGAGCCCGACCCCGAGCATCTCCCTCGTCAACGGCACCCTCCCTGCCGGGCTGGCCCTCTCGTCCACCGGGAAGCTCGTCGGCACGCCCGCCGCCACGAGCTCGGGGACCTACCCGATAACCGTGCAGGCCTCCGACGGGATCGCACCGCCGGCGTCGCAGGCCGTCACGGTCGTGGTGGACGGCCCACCCACCCTCACCTCCGGTGCCACGGCCGGGTTCGCCGTCGGTGCCCACGCCAGCTTCGCCATCACCACGAGGGCCGCCCCGGCGGCGACGGTGACGGAGTCCGGCGCCCTCGTCCCCGGCCTCAGCTTCACCGCCACCGGGGGCGGTGACGCCGTCATCGCCGGAACCCCCCTGTCGGCCGCGGACTTCTCGGTGACGATCCGCGCCACGAACGCCTACGGCTCGACAGTGCAGACCCTCGTCATCGAGATCGGGGCCCGGGCCCAGGCGCCGGCCTTCACGTCACCGGCATCGGACCAGTTCGTCGTGGCGGTGTGGCGGACCTTCCAGTTCACGACGACCGGCCAGCCCGCCCCCACCTTCTCGATCGCGTCCGGTTCCCTGCCCACCGAGCTCACCACGAGCGGACTCGTGACGGAGCTGACGCTCAGCCCCACGGGCCTCCTGTCGGGGTGGCCCGGCTGGAGCTCGGCCGGCGTGTACCGCTTCGTGGTCGAGGCCGACAACGGCGTGGGGGCTCCGGCCTTCCAGGACTTCACGCTCACCGTCGCCGAGGGTGGCGAGGTGGGCATCTCGGGTGGCAGCGGCGTCTCGTCGGCCCTCGGCCCCATACCCGGTCTCTCGGAGTCGACGGCGCAGGCCGTGCTCGGGCAGCCCTTCGACCTGGCGGTGCAGGGGAGCGGGCTGCCGACACCCCGGTTCACCACCACCGGCACCCTCCCCCCGGGCACGACGTTCACCGACAACGGCAACGGGACGGCCACGGTGGCGGGGACACCAACCTCCGGTGGCACCTTCTACTTCTACGTCGGCGCCTCCAACGTCGTGGGCGGAGGCGCCATCCTCGTAGCCCTGTCCGTGGCCCCCGCCGTGGCGCCGTCGTTCGCCTCCGCCTCCACCCTGGTGATGCCCCCGGCGTCGCCCGGCAGCTACCCCTGCGTCACCGTCACGGCGTCGGGCTTCCCGGCCCCGGACCTGACCACGCTGGGGGCGCTCCCCCCCGCGTGGTTCGCCCTGACGTCCGACGACGGGTACCTCCTGGTGTGCAACACCGGAGCACCGGGGAGCGCCAGGCAGACAGTCCTCGCCACCAGCAGCGCCGGGCAGGCCACCCAGACCCTCACGGTCGACCCCGGCACGGCGTCACCCCCGCCGTTCAGCGGTCCGACCTCCGCCGTCTTCACCGCAGGCGTCTACCACGCCGTGTACCTGGGCACCACCGAGGACTGCGGCTACGGCCCGCCCTACCCCGAGACGCTCCCCCAGGGGATCACGCTGTCCTCCAACGGACTGCTCTCGGGCGTGGTGAGCGCGGGATGGGGCGGCTCCTTCGCCCTGGCCATCGCCTGCAAGAGCTACGCGCCGAAGTACAGCGCGGGTGAGACGTTCACCCTGACCGTCCCGGGAACGGGGAGACAACCGGCGCTGCCGGCCCCGCCCTCGGAGACGCCCCCGCCCGAGGTGCCGCCACCCGCTCCCAACGGCACGTTCACCATCACCCCCACGCTGCTCCCGCTGGGGCAGGCCGGGAGTGCCTACGCCGCCACCCTCCACGCCACGGCGGTGCTCGTGGCAGAGGAGGTCGGGACGCTCAAGTGGTACGTGATCGGGCGGCTTCCCCCCGGACTCAAGATCGAGCGGACCGTGGGAGTGATCCAGGGCAAGCTGCGCTCGGGCGACGGCGGGGTCTACACCTTCACCGTCCAGGTGCGGGGGAAGTCCAAGATCATCTCGAACCGACCCCCCGTCACGGTCACCGGTGAAGCGACCATCACCCTGTCGGTCGTGCCGTCGGCGCGCAGCGCAGGAGCCGTCCCCGTCGGGACCCCGTCGGCCCGGCCCCGGTAGCCGGACCCCTCCTCGGGCCGGGCCGGACCCCACCGCCCCCACCCGACCCCCCTGCCCCCACGGGGCGTGCCGGCCGGGGGCGTGGCCGGTGCCGGGGGCCGGACCCAGGGGCGCTCGGCGCGGGTCGCCGGCGGGGTGGCGGCTGTTACCGTCGCGGCGTGCTGGTCGGCCCCACGGCCCCACCCCCCTCCGTGTCGGCCCACGGTGGGGCCTGAACGTGCCCGCCGCCCGGCGCCGGACCGGCCCCGTCGCCGCCCTGGCGGCGGCCGCCACGGTGGTGGCCGCCTGCTCGGCCTCGCCCGGGGGCGGCGCCGGTCGGGACGGCGCGTCGGCGTCGGCCCGCACGTCCAGCACCGTCTCGGCCGCCGTCACCCTCCCGCACCGGTCCACCACCACCGAGCCCCCCACCACGACGACCCTGTCGGTCGACGACCCACCCGTGACGCCGGTCCAGTGGTCGTCGTGCGGCGACCTGCAGTGCGGCAGCGTCACCGTCCCCCTGGACTACGCCGACCCGGCCAGGGGGACCATCCAGATCGCCGTGGCCCGCCATCCCGCCACCGATCCGGCCCAGCGCATCGGCTCCATCGTCATCAACCCGGGCGGCCCGGGGGGCTCGGGCATCGACGACCTGCCCGACGAGCTCGACGTGCTCACCCCCGAGCTCCTGGCCCGCTTCGACATCGTGTCGTTCGACCCCAGGGGGGTCGGGCGCAGCGACCCGGTGGAGTGCGCCAAGGGCGCCTCGGCCACCACGCCGTCCACCCCCGGACCGCTCCCGGACCCCGTCCCCACCACCGCCGCCGCCCAGCAGGCCCTCCTCGCCAACGACAAGGCGTTCGGGGCGGCGTGCGAGGCGGTGAGCGGCTCGATCCTTCCCTACGTGGGAACGGTGGACACGGCCCGCGACCTGGAGCGGATCCGCATGGCCCTGGGGGACCCGGGCCTGACCTACATCGGCCATTCCTACGGCACCCTCCTCGGCGCCACCTACGCCCAGCTCTTCCCCACCCACGTCCGGGCCATGGTCCTCGACGGCGCCATCGACCCCGCCCTCAGCGCCGAGCAGATTGTGATGGAGCAGGCCGACGGCTTCGAGCACGTGCTGGAGAGCTTCTTCACCTGGTGCGGGTCGGGATGCGCCTGGCAGGAGGGGAGCGATCCCACCGCCACCCTCCTGGCCCTCATCAACCGGTCCCGGGCCGCCCGCCTGCCCGCCGGCGGGGGCCGCAGCGCCGGGCCGGGGGAGATCTACAACGCCGTGCTCGACTCGATGTACTCCACCGCCTCCTGGCCCCGGCTGGCCTCGGCCCTGGCCCAGGCCGAGGGCGGGGACGGGGCGGCCGTCCTCGCCCTGTCGGACAGCTACCTGACCTTCAACGGCCCCAACGCGGCCGACGCCGAGCAGGCCATCGACTGCCTCGACCACCCCGTGACGACCAGCCTGTCGGGGTTCCCGGGCCTCGCCCTGGAGGCGGCCACCACGGCGCCGGTCTTCGGGCCCGTCCTCACCTGGGGGCTGGCCGGGTGCGCCCAGTGGCCCGTCCCCGCCACCCGGACCCCGGCCCCGACCACGGCGGTGGGCTCGCCCCCCATCATCGTCACGGGGGCCACGGGGGACCCTGCCACCCCCTACGCCTGGGCCCAGAGCCTGGCCTCGGAGCTCCAGCACGGGGTCCTCGTCACCTGGGTGGGGGAGGACCACGTGGCCTACTACTACAGCGCCTGCGTGCGGGCCGTCGACCAGGCCTACCTGGTGAACGGGACCGTGCCCGCCCCGGGGACGGTGTGCCGGGACTGACCCGCCGCCTCGGGACCACCGGCCCGGGCCGCCGCTCGCCCGGCCCGGGACCACCGGCACGGGATTGAGGACCTTCGTCCCTGCCACGCACCGGGACCGGGGCGCGACGGTGGGAGGGACGGCGCGCCAGGGCGGCAGCGCCGCACCGGGCGGAGCACACCATCGAAGGAGCCGGCATGTCGGTACGGGTGGGAATCAACGGATTCGGACGGATGGGGCGGGCCCTGGTGCGCCTGGCCCAGGAGCCCCGCTTCGGGATCGAGGTGGTGGCCGTGAACGACGTGGGCTCGGCCGAGGCCCTGGTCCGCCTGCTGGCCCGGGACTCGGTCTACGGCCGCTTCGGCGCGCCGGTGGCCCTCGACGGCGACACCATGGTCGTGGGCGACGCCCGGGTGCGGCTCCTGGCCGAGACCGAGATCAAGGCCCTGCCCTGGGACGAGCTGGGGGTGGACGTCGTGGTCGAGTCCACGGGCAAGTTCACCTCCCGTGAGGCCGCCGCCGGCCACCTCGACGCCGGGGCGCCCCGCGTGGTGGTCTCCGCCCCCTCCAAGGGGGCCGACGGCACCTTCGTCATGGGCGTGAACGACCACGAGTTCGACCCGGCCCGCCACGTGGTGGTGTCCAACGCCTCGTGCACCACCAACTGCCTGGCCGTGCTGGCCAAGGTCCTGGAGGACGCCTTCGGCATCGAGGACGGCTTCATGACCACGGTCCACGCCTACACCGGTGACCAGCGGCTGGTGGACTCGGTCCACAAGGACCCCCGCCGGGCCCGGGCCGCCGCCATCAACATCGTGCCCACCACCACCGGCGCGGCCCGGGCCACGGGGCTGGTCCTCCCGGCCCTCGACGGGCGGCTCGACGGCTTCTCGCTGCGGGTGCCGGTCCCCGACGGGTCGGTGACCGACCTGGTGGCCAACCTGCGCACCGACGTCACCGTCGAGGCCGTCCTCGACGCCTACCGGGAGCGGGCCGCCTCGGGTCCCCTGGCGGGCAAGCTCGAGTACTCCGAGGACCCCCTGGTGTCGAGCGACATCGTGGGCTCACCCGCCTCGTGCGTCTTCGACGCCCCCCTCACCATGGCCCACGGCCGGCTGGTCAAGGTCATCGGCTGGTACGACAACGAGTGGGGCTACGCCAACCGCCTGGCCGAGCTCACCGCCGTGGTGGGCTCCGCCCCGCGGGCCTGAGGGCGGGGCGGTGTTCCAGGTCCGCATCCACGGCCGGGGCGGCCAGGGGGTGGTCACGGCGGCGGAGCTGCTGTCGGTGGCCGCCTTCCGCGACGGGCACTACGCCCAGGCCTTCCCGAGCTTCGGCTCCGAGCGCACCGGGGCGCCGGTGGTGGCGTTCTGCCGCATCGACGCCGGGCCCATCCGGACCCGGGAGCCCATCGCCGAGCCGGACGGGTTGATCGTCCAGGACGCCACCCTGCTGCACCAGGTGGACCTGTTCCGGGGGGTGGGGCCCGAGGCCCTCGTCCTCATCAACTCGTCGCGCGGGGTCGAGGAGCTGGGCCTGGCCGACCTCCCGGCCCTCCGACGGCGGGGCGGGGTGCTCACCGTGCCCGCCACCGAGCTGGCCCGCGAGCACACCGGCCGGCCCTTCCCCAACGCCGTGCTCCTGGGGGGCTTCGCCGCCCTGAGCGGGGTGGTGTCGATCGACGCCGTCGTCCTCGCCATCCGCGACCGCTTCGCCGGCGAGGTGGCCGAGGGCAACGCCGCGGCGGCGCGGCGGGCCTTCGCCTTCGTGGCGGACGAGGCGGCCGAGAGCGCCGGCGCCCGCCCCGCGGCAGCGGCAGCGCCCGCCCCCGGCGACGGCTCCGGGCTGGAGGTGAGCACCCGTGCTGCGACAGCTTGAGGGATCCCGGGCCGTGGCCGAGGCCGTGGGCCTGTGCCGCCCCGAGGTGGTGTGCGCCTACCCCATCTCCCCCCAGACCCACATCATCGAGGGCATCGGCGCCCTGGTGAAGTCGGGGCAGCTCGAGCAGTGCGAGTTCATCAACGTGGAGTCGGAGTTCGCGGCCATGTCGGTGTGCATCGGGGCCTCGGCCGCCGGGGCCCGCGCCTACACCGCCACGGCCAGCCAGGGCCTCCTCTACATGATGGAGGCCGTCTACAACGCCTCGGGGCTCGGGCTCCCCGTGGTGATGACCCTGGCCAACCGGGCCATCGGGGCCCCCATCAACATCTGGAACGACCACAGCGACGCCATGGCGGTGCGCGACGCGGGCTGGGTCCAGCTCTTCGCCGAGACCAACCAGGAAGCCGTGGACCTCCACGTCCAGGCCTTCCGCCTGGCCGAGGAGCTCTCCATCCCGGTCATGGTGTGCATGGACGGCTTCATCCTCACCCACGCCGTGGAGGCGGTGGAGATGCCGACCCAGACCCAGGTCGACGCCTTCGTGCCCCCCTACGAGCCCCGCCAGGTCCTCGACCCGGCCGAGCCGGTGTCGATCGGCGCCATGGTGGGGCCCGAGGCCTTCGAGGAGGTGCGCTACCTGGCCCACGTGAAGCAGCTCCAGGCCCTGGAGCGCATCCCCGAGATCGCCTCGGCCTTCTCGGCCGCCTTCGGCCGGCCCTCGGGGGGGCTCCTGCGCGGCTACCGCACCGAGGACGCCGAGGTGGTGGTGGTGGCGCTGGGCTCGGTCCTCGGCACCATCAAGGACGCCGTGGACGACCTGCGCCGGGCCGGAGCACGGGTGGGCGTGGTGGGCATCGGGTCCTTCCGCCCCTTCCCCTCGGCCGCGCTGCGGGCCGAGCTGGGCCGGGCCCGCACCGTGGTGGTGGTGGAGAAGGCCCTCGCCCCCGGGGCCGGGGGGATCCTGGCCCGGGACGTGACCATGGCCGCCGCCGGCCTCGATGCCGAGGTGCGCACCGTGGTGGCCGGGCTGGGCGGGCGGCCCATCACCAAGGCCTCGCTCGTGGCCGTGCTGGAGGAGGCGGGCCGGGGCGGGCTGGAGAGCCTGCACTTCCTGGACCTCGACCACGGGCTGGTGGAGCGGGAGCTGGCCCGCATGGCCCGCCGGCGGCGCTCGGGCCCGGCGGCGGAGAACATCCTGCGCGACATCGGCGTGGTGTCGGCCGGGGCGACGTGAGGAGGACGTCGTGGCCCTGCACCCGGTGAAGTTCTACCAAACGGGAAGTTTCGCCGTGGGCAACCGGCTGCTCCCGGTGCGCTACCGCACCGTGCAGTCCGAGCCCGGTCGCACCAACTCCCTCAACTCGGGCCACCGCGCCTGCCAGGGGTGCGGGGAGGCCCTCGGTGCCCGCTACGCCCTCGACGCCGCCATGCGGGCCGCCAACGGCAAGATGATCGCCGTCAACGCCACTGGGTGCCTGGAGGTGTTCTCCACCCCCTATCCCGAGACCTCGTGGCGCGTCCCGTGGCTGCACTCCCTCTTCGCCAACGCCCCGTCGGTCGCCACCGGCGTGGCCGCCGCCATGCGGGCCAAGGGCCGCCACGACGTCCGGGTGGTGGCCCAGGCCGGCGACGGTGGGACGGTGGACATCGGCTTCGCCTGCCTGTCGGGGATGTTCGAGCGCAACGACGACGTCCTCTTCCTCTGCTACGACAACCAGGGCTACATGAACACCGGCGTCCAGCGCTCGAGCGCCACGCCCCCCGCCGCCCGCACCGCCACCACCGAGGCGGTGGGCCCCGAACCGGGCAACCCCTTCGGCCAGGGCAAGGACATGGCCCGCCTGGCCGTGGCCCACGGCATCCCCTACGTGGCCACCGCCACCGTGGCCGAGCTCCACGACCTCGAGTACAAGGTCCACAAGGCCATGTCCTTCCACGGCGCCCGCTACCTCCACGTCCTCGTCCCCTGCCCCCTGGGATGGCAGGCCGCCTCGGGCGACACCATCCGCCTGGCCCGCCTGGCCAAGGAGACGGGGATCTTCCCCGTGTACGAGGCAGAGCACGGGGAGCTCACCTCGGTCTCGAGGATCCGTCGCCCCCGGCCGGTGGAGGACTACCTGCGCCTCCAGGGCCGCTACCGCCACCTCTTCGCCGGGGACGGCCGCCCCGATGTCGTGGCCCGGCTCCAGGCCATGGCCGACGCCAACATCCGCCGCTATGGCCTCGTGGGGGACCCCGAGGGGGACGAGGCCGGGGGAGCGGGCTGAGGTGGACAAGCCCTTCGCCATCACCCTCGACGTGGGCTCGAGCCTGGCCAACAAGACCGGCTCGTGGCGGGTGGAGCGGCCCGTGTACGTGCACCGCATCCCCCCCTGCAACGACGCCTGCCCGGCGGGGGAGAACGTCCAGGGATGGCTCTACCACGCCGAGGCGGGCCACTACGAGGAGGCCTGGCGGGCGCTCGTGGCCGACAACCCGCTGCCGGCCGTCATGGGCCGGGTCTGCTACCACCCGTGCGAGACGGCCTGCAACCGGGTCCAGGTGGACGAGGCGGTGGGCATCAACGCCGTGGAGCGCTTCCTCGGCGACCTGGCCATCGACGAGGGCTGGGAGCTCACGGCCGACGCCCCCGACACCGGGCGGCGCGTGCTGGTGGTGGGATCGGGCCCGGCCGGACTCTCGGCCGCCTACCACCTGCGCCGCCTGGGCCACGCCGTCACCGTGGCCGAGTCGGCCCCGGTGCCCGGCGGGATGATGCGCTTCGGCATCCCCCGCTACCGCCTGCCCCGGGAGGTCCTCCAGGCCGAGATCGACCGGATCGTGGCCCTGGGCGTGGTCATCGAGACCGGGCGCACCGTGACCGACGTGGTGGCCACCCTGGGCGAGGGCGGCTTCGACGCCGCCTTCCTGGCCGTGGGGGCCGAGATCGGCAAGCGGGCCTACATCCCCGCCGGGGACTCGGCCCGGGTGGTCGACGCCGTGGCCCTGCTCCGCTCCATGGAGGGGGAGGAGCGCCCCCTGCTCGGTCGGCGCGTGGCGGTGTACGGGGGCGGCAACACGGCCATGGACGCGGCCCGCACGGCCCGGCGCCTGGGGGCCACCGACGCCGTGGTCGTCTACCGCCGCACCCGGGACCGCATGCCGGCCCACGACGTCGAGGTGGAGGAGGCTGTCGAGGAGGGGGTGCGGATGCGGTGGCTGTCGACGGTCAAGGCCGTCGAGCCCGGGAAGCTGGTGCTCGAGAAGATGGCCCTCGACGACACCGGCTTCCCCCAGCCCACGGGGGAGCTCGAGGAGCTCGAGGCCGACGCCCTGGTCCTGGCCCTGGGGCAGGAGTCCGACCTCGGCCTGGTGCGCCAGGCGGGCGACATCGCCGTCGAGGACGGCATGGTGGTGGTGGGTCCCGACATGATGACCACCCACCCCGGGGTGTTCGCCGGCGGGGACATGGTGCGGGCCGAGCGCACCGCCACCGTGGCCGTGGGGCACGGCAAGCAGGCCGCCCGCCACATCGACGCCTGGCTGGCGGGCCGCGTCCACGACCCCGGCCCCCGCCACGAGCTGGCCAGCTTCGAGATGCTCAACACCTGGTACTACGCCGACGCCCCCCGCACGGTGCGGCCCCAGCTCGACCTGGCCCGGCGCACCTCGACCTTCGACGAGGTGGTGGCCGGCCTGGACCGCTCCAACGCCCTGTTCGAGGCCCGCCGGTGCATGTCGTGCGGCAACTGCTTCGAGTGCGACAACTGCTACGGGGTCTGCCCCGACAACGCCGTGACCAAGCTGGGGACGGGCCAGGGCTATGCCTTCGACTACGACTACTGCAAGGGCTGCGGGATCTGCGTCACCGAGTGCCCGTGCGGGGCCATCGTCATGGAGCCGGAGCTGATCTGAAGCTCCCACGTCGGGGTGAGGCGCAGGCAGCCGCGTCCTGGATCTGGACCCTGGGGTTCGCGACATGGGCGACGCGCAGGCGCCACGCGCTGCCCCTCGACCTACCATGGGGACATGAAACCGTGGATCACCGTGATCCTCAGTTTCTTGGACGACCCGGACCAGTGGTACTGGTCAGTGACGCACTATCCCGATAGCGGCGCAGAGGCTCCGCGCCGGTTTGCCGCCACCCTGGGCGGTCACCTCTCCCCGGTGGATGCGAAGGATGCCGTAGCGGACGAGGTGCTCGCTCGATGGGGTGTACAGATCGTGTCGTGGTTGGAGCGGGTCGACGATCGTCCGTCCCGAACGTCGTGGTACGGGGAGGCGACGTTGTCCGGTGACGGGCCAGGCGCGGGGGTGCGTGAGCCCCGTCGACCGCGGCGGAGCGGGCCGGCTGAGCCTCTCCGACTCCCTGGGCCGTAGGTCACCTGCGACAGGATCTGCATCGCCGGGGCTTCATGACTGCTCCGGCCCCCCCGAGGTTCCCCGGTCGGACCCACCCAGGGGGGAGGCGTCGCCCACGGACCAGACGTGGCCGAAGGGGTCGGTGAACCCACCCTGGCGGTGCGTCCCCCACGGCATGCGGTGCCCCTCCACCGCCGGACCGGGCCGCGCCCCGCACGCCACGGCCCGGGCCACGACGGCATCGGGGTCGTCCACGAAGAGCTCGATGCGGGCGCTCGTCGCCCCCGCCAGCTCCGGGCTGGTCTCGGCCGGGTTGGCGGGGTTGACCTCGTGCACCAGGAACGGCGCCCCGCCCACCTCGAGACAGGCCACCCCGCCCAGGTCCCAGCGCACCGAGGCACCGAGGGCCCGGCCGTACCAGGCCACGGCGGCGTCGGCCTCGGGGACGATGAGCATGACCGAGATCCGGGGCTGCACCGCCCCAGTGTGCCCGACGGGTGCGCGCTCAGGAGCGGGCCGGGCCGCCCGAGGGTGCCGTGGGCCGGTACCGGCTGTCGGCGGGGGGGAGGGCCGTGCCCCCGTCGCCGTCGTCGCACGGCTGCACCTCGAACCAGATGACCTTGCCCCCCGGGACGCGCTCCCAGCCCCAGCGCTCCGCCAGCTGGCGCACGATGTGCAGACCGCGTCCGTGGCCGGCCCCCGTGCTGGTGTGGGCCGGGGCGGGGAGGAGGTCGCTCGAGTCCCGGGCCTCGATCCGCACGTGGTCGTGGCGCCCCTGTGTCGCCACCCGCAGTTCGAAGGCGTCACCGCCGGCGTGCTGCACGGCGTTGGTGGCGAGCTCGGACACCATGAGGACGACCCGGGCCACCAGTTCGTCCGGCAACTCGCCCAGAAGTCGCCGGACGAACTGGCGGGCCCGGGAAGCGGAGTGCGGATCTGCCGCGAATGTCTCCGCCCACTGCATAGGGTCTCCTGCCGGGAATGCGGTCCGGCTGCCCTTCTACCCCGCCCGGGGGCCCCCGAATCCTGAGCCGCTCAGCTCAGGTCAGCCCGGCCACGTTGCTGGCCGTGGCGGCCACCTGGGTGAGGCGGGTCCCGACGGCCACCGGGGCGGTGGCGTAGCGCACGCCCGCGCCCAGGCCGAGCTGGCCGTTCTGGTTGCCCCCCCAGGCCCACAGGTGCCCCGAGCCGTCGATGGCGTAGCTGGAGTAGCCGCCCGAGACCACCGTGCGGAAGGTCACGCCCCGGGGGACCTCGACCCGCACCGGCGTGGCGGCGTCCACGGTGGAGCCGTCCCCGAGCTGGCCCCGGCGCCCGTCGCCCCAGGCCCACACCGATCCGTCGCGCAGGACGGCCACGGTCTGGCCGTTGGTGGCCCCGCTCCCGCCCTGGAACACCTGGCGCACCGGCCCGGGCAGGACCACCCGGACGGGCACGTCGCTGTCGGCGGTGGCGCCGTCGCCGAGCTGGCCGTCGGGGCCGTAGCCCCAGTCGTCGTAGGTCCCGTCGCGCAGCAACGCCCCCGAGCCCTCCCACGACGCCGTGAGGGCGACGACCGCACCCCCGCCGGGCAGGCCCACCACCGGGACGGGGGTGGCGCTGGAGGCGCTGGATCCCGTCCCGAGGGCGCCGCCCTGGCCGCTGCCGCAGGCCTCCACCGTGCCGGCCGCCTCGACCAGGGCGTGGGTGCGGGCCCCCACGGCCAGGGTGACCTGTGCCAGGGGCAGGCGCTCGGGGCGCAGGAGCACCGAGCCGGGCAGGCACAGGTCGCCGTCGGCGTCGAGGCCCCAGCCCCAGGCGTGGCCGGCCGTGTCGACGGCCAGGGCCCCGTCGAAGGGCATGGGGTCGGCCAGCGAGGCGATGCGCACCCCGGCCGGCAACGCCACCTCGACGGCCCGGCGTGCCGTGGCCGGGGCGGCGCCGTCGCCGAGCTCGCCCGAGGAGCCCACGCCCCAGGCCCACACCGTGCCCGCCGCCGTGAGGGCGTAGCCGTCGGAGTTGGAGGTGGCGATCTGCACCACCGTGCCGGCGATGCCCGGCACCGGCGTGGGACGGTCGTGCTCGAGGGCGGCGATCTTGCCCCGGTTGCCCACTACCCCGAAGGTCACCACCCGGGCCGCCGGCGCCGAGCGGGGCGGCGCCGGGCTCCCCCCGCAGGCGGCCGCCAGGACCACGAGGGCCGTCCCGGCACCGAGTGCCCACCGGGCCCGGGGCCGTCCCGGGGCACGGCCCCTCACGACGAGGGCCGGGGTCCCCGGGCCGGGGGGAGGGGCGGGGCGGGGCGGCGGCGCCGGCGGGCGACGCGCCCCAGGGCGCCCACGCCGGCCACGGCCAGGAGGACCCCGGCCACGTGGCCCAGGGCCACCAGGGCCACCCCGGCGGCCACCATCACGAGGCAGAGGGCCACCCGCTGCCAGGGCTTGTGCACATGGACCATGGCGGACCGCAGGATCGGTCCCGCTCCGTAGGGCATCAGGGGGTCCTTTCGTGGTGGGGCGTCGCTCCGGTGTCGGCCGGCTCCCGGGCCCGAGGGGGGAGGGGGTCGGCCAGGGTGGCGAGGGTGGCCCGCAGCCGGTCGAGCGGCCCGGCACCGAGCTCGGCGGCGAACCGGGCCTCGGTGGCGGCCACGGCCCCGTCGATGAGGGCCACGGCCCGGCGCCCCCGCCCGGTGAGGACGAGGTCGGTCCTGCGGCGGTCCCCGGCGTTGGCGCGCCGTTCGACGAAGCCCGCCGCCACCAGGGTGTCGAGGAGCTTGGAGACGGCCTGCTTGGTCACGCCCATGGCCGCCACCAGGTCCCCGGCGTCGCCCGCCCCCCGGGACAGGGCCACCAGGGCCCAGAACCCGGGCTGGGGGAGGTCGGCCATCCCCGCTCCCCGCAGGGCGGCTCCCATGGCGTCCCGGTAGCGCTGGTTCACCCGGCGCAGGAGCCAGGGCAGGGGCGGGGGGCCGTGCTCCCGGGGGGCCCCGCTCCCGCCACCTGCCGCGCCGTCGTCGGTCATCTCGGTAGACAGTCTACCAAGTTGACTAGTCGTGGCAAGCCGGCCCCGGCGTCACGGCCGGAGGCTCAGGGCTGGGTGCACTTGGGGGTGGCGTTCTCGATGGTCGACTCGCCCGTGGCGCTCGAGGCGCCCGTGCTCCAGTTGGTGCCGACCGTGCCCGACACCTTGTACCAGTAGTTGCCGTTGCCCAGGGTGGCGCTGGTCCACGAGCCGGTGGTCAGGCCCGAGGCCACCTGGGTGTAGGTCCCGGTGGCGCTGGTGGTGGACTGGGACACGGCGTAGGTCAGGTGGCTGGCGGCGCTCCAGCTCACCACGATCACCTTGGCGCTCGAGCTCTGGCACGCCGCCGAGGGGGCCGGGACGGGGAGGGTCTGGGAGCGGGCCAGGCCCGCCGATCCCGCCCGCACCGGAACCGTCCAGGCCGTGGCCCAGGCGGGGCTGGGTGGGACCAGCCAGACCAGGGCGGCCACGGCGACCAACGTCGCGACCCGATGAGGGCGTCGCATGGGGGTGGTCCTCCTGGGGCCGGCCCCCCGGGACCGGGGCGGTCCCGGGGGCACCGACCGGTGCTCAGCTGGTCCAGCTGTCCGTGGCCGGGCTGACCGTGGCGGTGGCGGCGCCACCGGTGGCCGAGACCCCGGTCAGCGACGGCATCGAGAAGTAGGTGTTGGCGCAGGCCGCCGGGGCGGCGCTGGTCATCGAGGCGTCGTTGGTGAAGGTCGCCGTCAGGGTGGCCGAGGCCCCCACGGTGAGGGGCGAGGTCAGGGTGTGGCTGGAGCCGCTGGTCCCGGTGGCGTAGTTCCAGATGACGTCACTGGTGGACGAGCTGCACCCCGTCTGCGCCGTGGTGAGGGCGCTGGTGGTGTACCCGCTGGCGTAGCTCGTGTTGGTGGGGAGCTGCACGGCGGTGATCGTCACCGGGTAGGGGTTGGCGTTGGTGATGGTCACCACCACGTCGCCCGTGCCCCCCGGGTAGAGGAGGTTGGACGGCGAGGGCGAGGCCACGGCGCTGATCGTGAGGTTGGCGATGGTGGCCGACTGGCCCTGGCCCGAGGAGCCGGCGCCGAGGCCGACGACCCAGTTGGTGGCGGCGTAGCTGGCGGTGGCGGCCACGAGGACCCGGGCGACGATGCCGAGGCCTACCCGGACGCGCCCATGTCTGCGGATGAGCGTGGACACTTTCTGAACCCTTTCTCCAGCGCAGTGAGAGTTGCTCTCACGACGTAGAGCGAGAATATGGGTTTGTGCGCCGAGTCACATGAGGCGAAAGTCACTTTATGTGGTGAATCTCTCACCACCCATCGCGCGCCGACGCCGGGCGGGACTCGGTCGACGCCGGGCCGCCGCCCCCGTGACCAGCGCCTTCGCACGTCGTCGGGTCGCCGGACGGTCTTCCCCGGCCCGGAACGGGACACCACCGCCCGCCCACGGCCGGGAACGGGGGACCTTCGGCCCTGTGGCCACCCGGGCGTGGTGCCGATACCGGCACGGGGAGGCGACCGGGGGAGCCGGCCGGGGTGGAGGGGTGCCCGCCGGGGACGGGTGCGAGACGGCGCCGACGAGAGGAGCGGCCATGGTCCTGTCCATCCCGCCCGTGCCGACGTGGTGCCGTGGCGTGGTACTGGTGCACCGGGACGGGACGCTCCAGTGCACCGAGCCCCGATGCCCGGCCCACGGGCGCCGACCCGGGCTCCTGCGCCACCACGTGGTCTTCGCCCCCTGTCCGTCGGATCCCGGCGGTCCCTGCCGGCGTTGCGCCCCTGCACGGCCCGCGGCGCAGACGGCCTCGGTGTCGCGCCTCGACGCCGGCGCGTCCGGGGCCCACCGCCGCCCCCGGGGCCGGGGCTATCGCTGCAGGGCGTGAGGACCGGCACCGCCCACCTCGGGTCGGCCCACCTCGGGTCGGCACCGCTCAGCGAGCGGCGAGGGCGGCCCCCCAGTCCCGGGCCCGGTCGAGCTCGCCGTCGCGCAGGGGCCCCTGGCCCCCCTTGACCACGAAGCCCGACGGCTGGTCGACGACCCGGAATCCGTGCCGGCGCAGCTGGCGGCCGATGGCGCGCGCCGCCCCGCCCGCCAGCGGGGCGGGGAGGCGGGTGTCGAAGGCGGCGGCGCGCTGGCGGGGCTCGGCCTCACCCAGGGCGTCGAGCCATTCCCGCACCCCGGGGCCCTGGGCTCCGGGCTCGAGGGTCACCGGCGCCGTGGTCGACCGGGACCGGGCCACGCTGGCCACCCCCTGCTGACGGGTGCGGGCCGTGGTGGTGCGCAGGATGTGGGTCGGTCCCCCCACCACGAGGAGGTCGGCATGGCGCACGGCGTCGGTGGCGGCCTCGGCCACCGGGACCACGCGCACCCGGGCACCGGGGGCGGCGCCCCGGATGCCCTCGGCCACGGCCTCCGCCACCCGGCGGGTGTTGCCGAACAGGCTCTCGTAGACGACGGCGACGTCCATGGTGGACCTCCTTCGTGCCCCTGCTCCGGTGGTGTGCCCCCGTCAGCGGCCGCCCCGGGAGCCGACCCGGCGGGCCGGGCGCACCACGGCGTCCGCTCCGGGGAAGACCAGGACCTCGTGCCCGGTGTCGTCCCAGCGCACGGTGAAGGGCGGGTCCCCGCCGGGCGTCCCGACCCCCACGATCTCACCGGTGTGGTCGGTATCACCGGCGTGCGGGCCGTGGATCACCAGGGTGTCTCCGACAGCTGCGTGCATGTCCGGCCTCCTCTCGGCGGCGTCTCCGCCGGGCGCCGGCGCGCTGGCGCCGTCACCACGGGAGGCGCTCTCCAGGGCCACCACCGGGCGGCCCCGTATCCGGCGGAGCCGACGCCCCGCCCGTCCTGGCTCCGGGTTCCCCGACGACCGCACGGTGGTGTCCCATGCCACCATGCTGCGACCGGGTCCGGTCCCGCCCTAGAGGAAAAGGTCCGAAAACTCCCCCCGGCCCGGAAGCGGGGGACCGGCTCCGGTGTTGACCTGGGTGGAGGAGTTTCGAGAGGAGGTGCGTCATGGCACTGGTGCGACGTGACCATTTCGAGTTCCCGGAGCTGTGGCGCCGGTTCTTCGAGCCCGAGGGCGAGGGCTCGTGGTTGCGGGTCGAGGAGTTCGTGGACGGTGACCACCTCGTCGTCCGCACCGAGCTTCCCGACATCGATCCCGACAAGGACGTCGAGATCACCGTGACCGACGGGGTGCTCGACATCCGGGCCGAGCGACACGCCAAGACCGAGCACAGCGACAAGGACGGCTACCGCTCCGAGTTCCGGTACGGAGCGTTCAGCCGCCGCATGACCCTCCCGGCCGGTACCAAGGAGGGTGACATCGCGGCGAGCTACCGCGACGGCATCCTCGAGATCCACGTCCCCGTGGGCGAGGAGGCCAAGGCCGAGACCACCAGGGTGGCGGTGGTACGCGGGTGAGTCCCACCGAGAACCGGCACACCGAGGACCGGCACACCGAGGACCGGGGGTGACGGCGCCCGACGGCGCCGTCACCTCTGTCGACGCGTGGCTCTTCGACCTCGACGGGGTCCTCACCGATACCGCCAGCGTGCACGCCGCGGCGTGGAAGGAGACCTTCGACGACTTCCTGCGCCGGCGCGACGGTCCGGGCTTCACCCCCTTCGACGCCGCCGGCGACTACGAGCGCTACGTGGACGGCAAGCCCCGCTACGACGGGGTTCGGGACTTCTTGGCGTCGCGCCACATCGTGCTGCCCGACGGCAGTCCCGACGACCCTCCGGGCGACGGCACCGTGGCGGCGGTGGGGAACCGCAAGAACGAGCTGGTCCTGGCCCGCCTGGCCCGGGGTGAGGTGACCGCCTTCCCGGGGTCGCGTGCCCTCGTGCTCGCCCTGCGCCAACGCGGGGTGCCCCGGGCCGTGGTGTCGGCCAGCGAGAACTGCGACGCGGTGCTGCGCTCGGCCGGCATCGACGACCTCTTCGATGCCGTGGTGGACGGGACGGTGACGCGCCAGCGGCACCTGCGGGGAAAACCGGCCCCCGACACCTACCTGGCCGCCGCGGCCGAGCTCCACGTCCCGCCCGGGAAGGCGGCCGTGGTCGAGGACGCCCTGGCCGGGGTGGAGGCGGGTCGGGCCGGGGAGTTCGGCCTGGTGGTCGGGGTGGCCCGCCACGTGCCCGCCGACGAGTTGCGCCGGGCCGGCGCCGACGTGGTGGTGGGCGACCTGGGCGAGCTGGTGCAGGACCTGCCCCCGGCCCCGGACCATCCGGCCTCGGGGTAGGCGGCCGGGGAGGGGACATCTTGCCCGCCGTGAGGGTCCAACGGCCCTAGGGCGGCGGGGCCGTTCCTGGCACCCTGAAGGCATGTGGGTGGACCGTCGTGGATCAGAGATCATCCCCCTGAGCGAGTGCCTCCGGCTGTTGGCCGTGGCGGCCAAGGAGGGGGCGGTGGGGCGCCTGGCGGTGTCGTGCGCCCAGGCGCCGTTGGTGGCGCCGGTCAACTTCACCTACCGCGACCGCTGCGTCGTGGTCCGCCTGGGTGAGGGCACCATGGCGTCGGCGGTGACGGGCTCGCTCGTGGCCTTCGAGACCGACGCCGTGGACGCCCCCTCGGGTACGGCCTGGAGCGTGCTGGTGCGGGGCCTGGCCGCCGATGTCGACGGGCCCGAGCGCCTGGGTGCAGCCCTCATGGCGCCGGTGCCGATGGTGCCGAGCCCCGGCGACCGGGTCATCGCCATCCGGGCCGACGTGGTGACGGGCCGGCGCTTCCGGGTGGGGCCCCCGGACCCCGGCCACCGCGAACTGATCCCGACCGAGGGGATCGCCGCTGTCCAGGAGGGGTGAGGGGCGACCCCCCGGGCTCGGCCCGGCGGGGCGGGAACACCCATCGGGGCCGGCGGTCTGGAATCCTGGCCCGGTGCCCGACACGTCCCGAGCCGACACGCCCGCGGCCGACACGCCCGCGGCCGACGCACCGGGAGCCGACCCGGTGGCCGAGGCGGTGCGGGCCGTGCTGGCGATGCGCCCTGATCCCGGCGCCGGCTCGCCCTGGTACCTGGTGGTGGACGACCCCTCGTCCCAGCCCGGGGTGGACGAGAGCCTCCTCAGCCTGGCCGACGGTGTCACCGGGACCCGGGGCAGCCCCGAGGAGGAGGGCCCCGGCGGCCCCCCCGGGGTGTTCGTGGCCGGCGTGTACGAGCGCGGCGCCCACGGGGAGTCGCTCCTGGAGGTGCCCAGCTGGGCCACCCTGGCCGCCCACGACGGCCCGCTCGTCGGGACCCGGCTGCTCGACCTGCGCGCCGGGGTGCTGTGGCGCGAGGTCCGGGGCGAGGACGGCTCCACCCTGCGCAGCGCCCGGTGGGCCTGTCTGGCCCGGCCCGGGACCAACGTCCTCGTGGCCCTGGGCACCTCCGAGGTGCTGGAGGTGAAGACGGGGAGCGAGCTGGTGGAGCTGCACACCAGCACGGGCGGGGGCGTGACCGCCATCGTGGAGACGGTGCGCGACGACGGCCGGGGCCGTCCCGAGGGTCACGACACCCACCTGGCCCGGGTCAGCACCTTCGCCACGTCGTCGCGCCGTTCGCCCAGCAAGAAGGTGGCCGCCGCCGCCCACGAACGGGCCCGGCAGGCCGGGCTGGTGGCCCTGCTCGACGAGCAGCGCACGGCATGGGACGAGCGCTGGTCGGAGGCGGACATCGAGATCGACGGCGACGACGAGCTGACCCGGTCCGTGCGCCTGGCCCTGTTCCACCTCATGAGCTCGGTCCCCGACCGGGGAGAGGCGGGGGTCGGGGCCCGGGGGCTCTCGGGGGGCGACTACGCCGGCCACGTCTTCTGGGACGCCGACATGTTCGTCATGCCGGTGCTGGCCGCCACCCACCCCGCCGCGGCCCGGACCATGCTCGAGTACCGCATCCGGCGCCTGCCCGCCGCCCGGCGGTGGGCGGCGGCGTCGGGTCGCAAGGGGGCCCGCTTCCCGTGGGAGTCCGGGCTCGACGGCTCCGACGTGACGCCGCGCTCGGCCGTCGACGGCCGGGGCGAGGTCGTGGCCATCCGCACCGGCCTCATGGAGGAGCACATCACGGCCGACGTGGCCTGGGCGGCGTGGCAGCTGGCCTCGTGGCAGGGGTCGTGGGACTTCCTGGACGGCCCCGGGCGCCGCCTCGTGACCGAGACGGCGCGCTACTGGGCGTCGCGGGTGCGCCACGACGACGCCGGCCGGGCCCACATCGACCACGTCATCGGGCCCGACGAGTACCACGAGGACGTCGAGGACAACGCCTACACCAACCAGATGGCGGCCTGGAACCTCCGTCGCGCCGCCGACGTGGTGCTGCGGCGGGGCTCGGACGCCGAGCGCGGCGAGGCCCGGGCCTGGCGGGCCGTGGCCGACGCCGTGGTGGACGGGTGGGACCCGGTCCTCGGCCGCCATCACCAGTTCGTGGGTTTCGACGCCCTCGAGCCGCTGCTGGTGGCCGACGTGGGACCGGTGCCCCTGGCCGCCGACCGCGTCCTGGGCCACGCCCGGGTGGCGGCCTCCCAGGTCATCAAGCAGGCCGACGTGCTCATGCTCCACCACGTGATCCCCGAGGCCGTGCCGGCCGGCTCGCTCGCCGCCGACATGGACTACTACCTGCCCCGCACCGCCCACGGCAGCTCCCTGTCGCCCGCCGTCCACGCCTCGCTCCTGGCCCGCCTCGGTCGCCTCGACGAGGCCGTGGCCTACCTCGACATGGCCCGGCGCATCGACCTCGACGACACCACCGGGAGCACCGCCGGCGGACTGCACCTGGCCACGCTGGGCGGGTTGTGGCAGGCGCTGGTCATGGGGTTCGCCGGGGTGCGGCTCACCGGTCCCGACGACGACGCCCTGGTGCTCGACCCCCACATCCCCGACGCCTGGCGCGAGCTGCGCCTGCGCCTGCGCTGGCACGGCCACGTGGTGCGCCTGGGCTGTCGTGGCGGGGGGGTGGAGGTGCAGTGCAGCGTCCCCCTGAGGGTCCGGGTGGGGGGCGCACCGGCCACGGTGGTGGAGCCCCCCGGAGCGTGGGTGGCGCCCCCCGGCGCCTGACCGCAGCCGGCACCGGGGGAAGCGGCCCGTCGGCCCACCCGGCCATGACCTTGGACCCTGCACCGGGGTGGGTGGCGGCGACGAGGATGCATGCAGACGACGACGGAGGACCGGACATGAGCCTGGTGGCAGGGGT
>DATJOV010000212.1:0-6315 GCA_035506735.1 Acidimicrobiales bacterium
CGTCGCGCACCGGGCACAGCAGCTGGATGTAGGAGTCGGCCACGGCCAGGAGGGCCTCCTCCACCCCGTCGCGCTCGATGCGCTCGCGGTGCGCCACGGTGGCGCCGAAGGTGTCGCGGTAGTACGCCACGGCGGCGTCGAGGTCGCGCACGGCGATGCCGACGTGGTCGAGCTCGGTGAGCAGGAGGTGGTCGGGGGCGGTCCCCGCCCCGGCGCCGCTCATGCCCCGTGCCGGCGGAAGTGGGTGATGCGCTCCTCGCCCAACTCGGCCCGGCGCTCGGGGTCCTCGATCCCCAGGCCCTCCTCCGGGGCCAGGCACAGCACCCCGATCTTCCCTTCGTGGAGGTTGTGGTGGACCTGGTAGGCGGCCTCCCCCACCTCCTCCAGGGGGTAGAGGGCCGACAGCGGGGGCATGACCTTGCCGTCGCACATGAGCTGGTTGGCGTCCCACGCCTCGCGGTAGTTGGCGAAGTGCGAACCCTTGATGGTCTTCAGCTTCATCCACAGGTGGCGGTTGTCGTACTCGATCATGTAGCCCGAGGTGGCGGCGCAGGTGACCACCGTCCCGGCCCGCTTGCACACGAAGACCGAGGCCCCCATGGTCTGGCGCCCGGGGTGCTCGAAGACGATGTCGGGCTCGGTCCCCACCAGGGCCCGGATGTCCTTGCCGAGGCGGCGCCACTCCGACTCGTCCTGGGTGTGGGGGTCGCTCCAGAAGCGGTACCCCGCCGCGGCCCGGTCGATGACGGCGTCCACGCCCATGCCGTGCAGGAGGGCCACCTTGTCGGGGGACGACACCACCCCGATGGGGGTGCCGCCCCCGTTGAGCACGTGCTGCACGGCGTAGCTCCCGAGGCCGCCCGTGGCCCCCCACACCAGGACCCGGTCCCCCTGCTTCATGGCCGCCCCGTGACGCGACACCAGCATGCGGTAGGCGGTGGAGTTGCACAGGGCGTTGATGGCCGCCTCCTCCCAGCTCAGGTGACGGGCCTTGGGCATGAGCTGGTTGGCCTTGACCAGGGTGAGGTCGGCGAGCCCCCCGAAGTTGGACTCGAACCCCCAGATGCGCTGGTTGGCGGCCAGCATGGAGTCGTCGTGGGCCGAGGGGTCCTGGTCGTCGACGTAGTTGCAGTGGATGACGACCCGGTCCCCGGGGCGCCAGTTGCGCACGGCCGAGCCCACCCGCAGCACGACGCCCGAGGCGTCCGAGCCCACCACGTGGTAGTCGAGGGCGTGGCGGGCCCCCCAGGCGCTCTCCTTGCCCAGGCGGTCGAGGAAGCCGAAGGTGGAGAGAGGCTCGAAGATCGAGGTCCACACGGTGTTGAAGTTGATGGCCGAGGCCATGACGGCCACGTACGCCTCGTCCGGGGCCAGCTCGGGGACGGCCACCTCCGACACGTGCAGGGACTTGCGGGGGTCCTTGTCCCGGGACTCGACCCCGGCGAACATCTCGGCCTCGTCCCGTCGGACGTGGGCGGCCCGGTAGGTCTCGGGCAGCGCCAGGGCGGCCAGCTCCTCACCCCCGGCGCCGGCCAGAATGGCGTCTCTGATGGCCTGCATGGGCCCGCACCCTAGCGGCCGGCCCCCGCTTCCACCCAGTGCGCCGGGGCGGTGACGGGGCGTGGACGTGGCCCCGCCCCCGGCCCCGCACCCCGGTCCCGAGGCCCGGGAGGGCGACGGAGACGGGTGGGGCCGGGCGCCACCGTGGGGGCGGGACGGCCCCCCGGGCCGGGGGGAGCCCGCCTCTCGTACACTGGTGGTCCGGTCCGTCCATCCCCGGAGGTCGCTGTCATGCCCGGTTCGGTCATCATCGCGGGGGCCCGCACCCCCATCGGCAAGCTGTCGGGCGCCCTGGGCCGCTTCAGCGCCATGGACCTGGGGGGCTTCGCCATCGCCGCCGCCCTGGAACGGGCCGGGGTGGCCCCCGACGCCGTCGACTACGTCTTCATGGGCCAGGTCCTCCAGGCCGGGCAGGGCCAGATCACCGCCCGCCAGGCCGCCACCAAGGCCGGGATCCCCATGACCGTGCCGGCCACCACCGTCAACAAGGTCTGCCTGTCCGGCCTGAACGCCATCTACCTGGCCGACCTCCTCATCGCCGCGGGTGAGGCCGACGTGGTGGTGGCGGGCGGGATGGAGTCCATGACCCAGGCCCCCTACCTCCTGCCCGGGGCCCGGGCCGGGTACCGCCTGGGGGACGGGACCCTGGTCGACGCCATGATGTACGACGGCCTCTACTGCCAGTTCGACCACTGCGCCATGGGACTGAGCACCGAGCAGTACAACAAGGAGGCCGGGATCTCCCGCCAGGCCCAGGACGCCTTCGCCGCCCTGTCCCACGAGCGGGCCGCGGCCGCCATCAAGGACGGGCGCTTCGCCGACGAGATCGTCCCCGTGAGCGTTCCCCAGCGCAAGGGCGACCCCCTCGTGGTGGACGGGGACGAGGGGGTGCGCCCCGGGACCACGGCCGAGTCCCTGGGCGGCCTCAGGCCCGCCTTCGACAAGGAGGGCACCGTCACGGCCGGCAACGCCAGCCAGATCTCCGACGGTGGGGCGGCCGTGGTGGTCACCTCACGGGCCCGGGCCGAGTCCCTGGGGGTCCGCCCCCTGGGCGAGGTGGTGAGCTACGGCCAGGTGGCCGGGCCCGACGCCTCGCTGCTCCTCCAGCCCGCCCGGGCCGCCGTGCAGGCCCTGGCCAAGGTGGGCAAGACCCCCGCCGACGTCTCGCTCTTCGAGCTCAACGAGGCCTTCGCCGTGGTGGGCCTGGCGTCCATGGCCGAGCTCGGGATCACCGAGGAGGTCACCAACGTGAACGGCGGGGCCATCGCCCTGGGCCACCCCATCGGCATGTCCGGCACCCGGCTGGCCCTCACCCTGCTGCACGAGCTGCGGCGCCGGGGCGAGGAGCTGGGCGTGGCCAGCCTGTGCGGCGGGGGGGGCCAGGGCGACGCCCTGGTGGTGCGCGCCCTGGCCTGATCGGGCCCGGCGCGGTCCCCGGAGGGACAGTCACACCCCGGTACTATCAATCGGACGCATGGCTGCGCGTCCGCACGTGCGTTCACGGGGAGCCACGACAGTGAGCCGTCGACGCAGGCCCACCGCCACGTCGTCCTTCGGCGTCGGCCGGCGCGAGAGCCACGACGCCAGCGGCTTCTACGACCGCTTCAGCCCCCCCGTGCTGTCCGCCGACGACACCGTGGTCGGCGCGGCCACGAAGGACAAGCTCATCGTGGGCGACGCCAGGGCCATGGGCGAGGTCGACGACGCCTCGGTGGCCCTGGTGGTCACCTCCCCCCCGTACTTCGCCGGCAAGGAGTACGAGGAGGCCCTGGGCGAGGGACACGTCCCGGCCAGCTACCTCGGGTACCTCGCCATGCTGTGCGACGTCTTCGCCGAGTGCGTGCGCACCCTGGAACCGGGCGGCCGCATCGCCGTCAACGTGGCCAACCTGGGTCGCAAGCCGTACCGCTCCCTCTCGGGCGACGTCACCGCCATCCTCCAGGACCGCCTGGGCCTCCTCCTGCGGGGCGAGGTGGTGTGGCACAAGGCCCGGGGTGCCAGCGGGTCGTGCGCCTGGGGATCGTTCCGCAGTCCCGCCAACCCGGTGCTCCGGGACCTGACCGAACGGGTGGTGATCGCCTCCAAGGGACGCTTCGACCGGGCCCTGTCCCGCACCGAGCGCAAGCGGCGGGGCCTGCCGTCGGAGGTGTCGATCACCAAGGACGAGTTCATCGAGGCCACCACCGACGTGTGGGAGTTGCCGGCCGAGAGCGCCACCCGGGTGGGGCACCCCGCCCCCTTCCCCGTCGAGCTCCCGCTCCGGCTCATCGAGCTCTTCACCTACCGGGGCGACCTCGTCCTCGACCCGTTCATGGGATCGGGGAGCACGGCCGTGGCCGCCGTGCGCACCGGCCGGCACTACGTGGGCTACGACACCGACACCGAGTACGTCCGGGTGGCCGAGCGGCGGGTGAGCGCCGAGGGCCAGGCCCTGGCGGAGGAGGCCGAGCGGTCGGCAGGGGCGGGGCGGCGGCCGGCCAGCGCCCCGCGCCGCCTGGCACGGGCCCTCCAGGCCGGGACGGCGGCCCGGGACCACGCCCTCGAGGTGCTGCGCACCGCCGGGTTCACCGGCGTGGTCGAGCACCGCCGGCCCGGGGGCGCCGTCGAGGCCACCTTCTCCGGGCGCGACGCCGGGGGGCGCACGTGGCGCTTCGACTTCACCGGCTCCTTCTCCACCACCCGGGGCGGCCTGCGTCGCAGCGAGACCCTGTGGCGGGCGCTCGGGCGCGCCGCCGTGCTGCACGCCGAGGATCCGGCCGGTCCCGTGGTCCTCCTCACCACCGCCGCCCCCGCCAAGGCCGGCGCCGGTGACCGGGCCTGGCGCGCCCTCGGCCCCTCGGCGGCCGACCCCGTGGGGGTCGTCCACGACGTGGTCGAGCTCGGTGACCCCGACGGTGAGGCCCGCCTGCGGCGCTACGCCACCACCCCCCGGGCCACCGCCACCCGGGCCGCCGCCGCCAGGGCCACCACCACCCGGGCCACCGCCGCCCGGGCCACGGCACCGGTCGCCCGGTCCCGCTCGGGCGCCTCGGCCCCGTCCCGACGCGACCCGGGTCCCCGGCGCGGCGCCGCCCGTGCCCGATGACCGCACCACCGTCACCGAGCTGGCCACGGCGCTCGGCATGCTCGGGCACGGCGACGTGCCCCGGGCCCTGGCCCGGCGCCCCGGCCAGCTGGCCATCGCCGAGGCCACCTGGAGCCGCCTCGACGACCTGGCCGCCTCGGGCCGCTACGACGCCGAGTTCGCCACCGCCTTCGCCAACGGGGTGGCCTTCCTCGAGGCCGTCGACGGGCTGCGGGGACGCCCGCCCCGCCTGATCGAGTGGACCGGGGGGCGGCGCCCGCCCGGTGACGAGGTGGCTCCCGTCGACCTGCGCATCGACCACGTCTTCCTGGTCAGCTGCAAGTACCTGTCCCGCAACATCGCCAACCCCTCCCCCGCCCGTCTCTTCGACGGCCTGCTCGCCACCACCGGGGAGTGGGAGCAGACCGACTGGTACGAGGTGGTGGCCCGGGCCGAGGTGCGGGCCCTCTACGACGCCTGCCGCCGGGCCACCGGGCTCACCGGGCTCCCCGACGACCCGACCCTCCTCGCCACCGAGGAGCGCCAGCGGCTGCGCCGGGCCCTGCCCGGGCGCGCCTATCCCGCCGCCGCCCAACCCGCCTACCGGGCCCTGTGCGCCCGGGTCAGCGCCGCCTCGGCCGAGCGCTGGGCCGCCAACGTGGCGCGGCGGGGGGCGCACGAGCGCATGCTGTGGCGCCTCCTGCGCATCGGCAACGCCACCTATTTCCTCCTCGGCGCCGACGGGCGACGGGCCCTGCGCCTGCGGGTGGCGAGCCCGTGGGACTGGCGCCAGGCCTACCGCCTGGTCGACCTCGACATCACCGCCGCCACCTCGGGCCAGCCCCAGGTGGACTGGTGCGCCACCTACACCGAGCGCCACGGCGACCGCCGCCGCACCGTGCGGGGCCACGTGGAGGTGCGCTGGAGCCACGGCCGGTTCGCCCAGCCCCCCGAAGCCAAGGTCTACCTCGACACCCCGTCGGACGAGCTCCCGGGCTACTTCCCCCTGGAGCGCGAGGCGAGCCAGCCCGAGCTGTGGGAGTGACCGGACCCGCGCCCCTCCCGCCGCCGGTCGCGCCGGGGATCAGGCGTCGACCTCGCGCCGGCCCTCGAGGGCCCGGCCCAGGGTGAGCTCGTCGGCGTACTCCAGGTCGCCCCCCACGGGCAGTCCGCTGGCGATGCGGGTCACCGTCACGCCGAGCGGCTTGAGCAGGCGGGCCAGGTACATGGCGGTGGCCTCGCCCTCGAGGTTGGGATTGGTGCACAGGATGACCTCGGCCACCTCCTCGCCCTCGATCCGGCCCAGGAGCTCCTTCACCCGGAGCTGGTCGGGGCCCACCCCCTCGATGGGATTGAGGGCGCCCTGGAGCACGTGGTAGCGACCGCGGAACTCCTGGGTCTTCTCCACGGCCACGATGTCGCGGGGATCCTCCACCACGCACACCACGGTGGCGTCGCGGCGGGGGTCGGCGCAGATGCTGCACAGGTCGCCCTCGGCCACGTTGAAGCAGCGCGGGCACATGGTGATGCGCTCCTTCACCGCCACGATGGCGTCGGCCAAACGGGTGGCGTTCTCGGGGGCCACCTTGAGCAGGTGGAAGGCGATGCGCTGCGCCGACTTGGGGCCGATGCCGGGAAGGCGGCCCAGCTCGTCGACCAGTCCCTGCAGCGGGCCCGTGAACACCTCAGAC
>DATJOV010000213.1:0-2046 GCA_035506735.1 Acidimicrobiales bacterium
GGGCAGGGGCAGCCAGGGCAGGGGCAGCCAGGGCAGGGGCAGCCAGGGCAGGGGCAGCCAGGGCGGGGGCAGCGGGTAACCTGGCCCCCGACGGCACGCCCGAGTGGTGACGGAGGCGCCGAGTGGTGACGGAGGCGACAGTGCAGCGTTATCCCCGCAGGAAGACCCGCCGGATCATGGTCGGTAACGTGCCCGTCGGCGGGGACGCCCCGATCACCGTGCAGTCGATGACGACCACCAAGACGGCGGACGTGGAGGGCACCCTGGCCCAGATCTACGCCCTGTCGGCGGCGGGGGCGGACATCGTGCGCTGCACGTGCAACGAGCGCGAGGCCGCCGAGGGCCTCGCCCGGATCGTCCCCCGCAGCCCAGTCCCGATCGTGGCCGACATCCACTTCCACGTGGAGATGGCCCTGGCGGCGCTCGAAGCGGGGGTGCAGTGCCTGCGCCTCAACCCGGGCAACCTGCGCAAGCCGGAGGAGATCAAGCTGGTGGCGGCCGAATGCAAGGACCGAGGCATCCCGGTCCGCATCGGGGTCAACGCCGGTTCGCTGGACAAGCGGCTTTACGAGAAGTACGGCGAGGCCACCCCGGAGGCCCTGGTCGAGTCGGCCCTGACCGAGCTCGGGCTGTTCGCCGAGGTCGGCTTCGACGACGTGAAGATCTCGGTGAAGGCGTCCCGGGTGCCGTTGATGGTGGAGGCCTACCGCCAGCTCTCCGAGGTCGTGGACCACCCCCTCCACCTCGGGCTGACCGAGGCCGGGCCCCCACCGGCGGGGACCATAAAGGGCACGGCGGCGATGGGGGCCCTCCTGATGGAGGGCATCGGCGACACCATCCGGTACTCGCTCACCACCGACCCGGTGGAGGAGGCCAAGGCCGGCCGGACCCTGCTGGAGGCGCTGGGGCTGCGGGAGCGGCGCAACGTCGACCTGATCGCCTGCCCCTCGTGCGGCCGGGCCGAGATCGACGTCTACCGGGTGGCCCAGGAGGCCCAGGCCGCGCTGGAGTCCCGGGCGATCCCGCTTCAGGTGGCGGTCATGGGCTGCGTGGTCAACGGGCCGGGTGAGGCCCGTTCGGCGGACCTCGGCATCGCCGCCGGGAAGCACCGGGGGCACCTGTTTATCAAGGGCGAGATCGTCCGGGTCGTGCCGGAGGACGAGATGGTGGCCGCCCTGGTCGAAGAGGCGGAGAAGCTCTTGAAAGAGGGCGTGGAGGCCCGCCTGGCGGCCGCCGACAAGGGCGCGGCCAAGGAGGCCGAAGCCGACCGGCTGGACCTGCTCGACGCCCGCGGCGCCGATGCCAACCGGTCGGAGGCCAAGGTCGAGCTGATCAACCGCCGCTTGGACGGGGGGCCGGCCCCGGCGGGGACCTCGGCCGGGAAATGAGCCCGGCGCCGGCGGGGGCGGTGGAGGCCGTCCGCCGGTCGGTGCTTGCGTTCGAGCCGGGCTCGGAGCGCGAAACCGAGTCCCGCCGCCGCTTTTTGCTGGAGCTGGACCGGCTGCCCGAGCCGTTCGACCGCCAGGCCGGCCCGGTCCACGTGACCGGCTCGGGCTTCGTGCTTGGGCGCCGGGGCACGGTCCTGCACGTCCACCGCCGGCTCGGGAAGTGGATGCAGCCGGGGGGCCACGTCGATGCGGGGGAGGCGCCGTGGGGCTCGGCCCTGCGGGAAACGGCCGAGGAGACCGGGTTGGAAGTGCGGCACCCCGAAGGCGGTCCCGTCCTGGTCCAGCTGGACGTCCACCCCGCGGCCGACGACCACCTCCACCTGGACCTGCGCTACCTGCTGGTTTGTGGCACCGACGCCGACCCGTCACCGCCGGCGGGCGAGAGCCAGCAGGTCAGGTGGTGGAGCCTGGAGGACGCCATCGGCGTGGCGTCCGACGAGGGCCTGGCCGAGGGGCTCCGCCGGCTCATGCGCCTGGTACCCTGACCAGGCCCTGGGCCTCAGGCCGCTGCCACGGCTGGAGCCAGGGCGACGGCGGCCAGTGCTCGGCGGCCGCCATGAGGGGGAAGGCCTGGGCCCCGTCGAGCGACTCACGCACG
>DATJOV010000214.1:0-6270 GCA_035506735.1 Acidimicrobiales bacterium
TGGGGGAAGTTGGCCACGTAGAAGGGCCCCGCCCCCCCGTTGGCCAGGGGGATGATGAGCTTGGTGCACACCAGGAACCACCCCGCCCCGGCCACGGCGGTGATGAGGCCCCTGGCCCGCTGGCGCTGCTTGAGCCACAGGCACAGCCCCAGGGCGAACACGGCCAGCCCGGCGTCCTCCTTGCACGCCAGGGTGACGCCGATGGCGAACCAGAACCATCCCCAGCGCTGCCGCGTTCCCAGCCAGTAGGCGAACATGAGCGGGGTGATGACCAGGGCGTCGGGGTGGAACTGCCACCAGTTGATCCACTCCAGGGCGGGGTAGAGCAGGTAGGCGACGCACAGCCCGAGGGGCATCCACGGGCTCTGCAGCCGGTCGCGCCCGAGGAGCCAGATGGGGATGGCCCCCGCCGCCAGCCACACCGTCTCCACCGCGTACAGGAAGTGCGGGCCCGCCCCCAGCCAGTAGAAGGGGACGAAGAGGAGGGTGATGATGTTGACGTGGTGGCCGAAGTAGTCGAGGCCCCGGATGGTGACGAAGGGGTTCTTGAAGCGCGACAGGAGCCAGATCCCCTGGTCGTAGATGCCCATGTCGAAGCCGTACGTGCCGTAGTTCGACTGCTGCTGGTAGGTGAGGGTGCCGAACACGCCGATGTAGCCGGCCATGAGCAGCACCAGCGCCGTGACCGGCCCGGCCCTGGGTGCGCGCAGGAGGGACACGTAGAGGGGCTCGCGGGGCCCGCTCACCCGGAACTGGGCCAGGTCCTTCCGCAACCGCCGCACGGGCCGCAGCACCGTGTCCTCGGCCGCCCGCAGGACGCCCTCGAATCGCTCCACGGCCCGGGTGCCCCGGCCCGGCCCGCCCCCGGCGGGGCTCTGCCCGGTCTCGGGCGCGTCGAGGGTGCCCGTGCTCGACCCCTCGGAATCCGAACCGACGGTCATCGTGCTCCCCAAGGCCGGTCAGGTCGGGCTGGAACTCTACCCGGACCTCCCCGCCACCACGGTGGCACGGCACCCCAGCCTGGCCGTGGACGTGACCACGGCGGCCACGGGCGGTCACCCGCCCCCTCCCGACACGGCCGACCCCAGGCCGTCCACGCACCCGGCGCCGGCCGGGCCGGCTAGGCCTCCACCCCGACCCCCTCGGGCTCCCCCTCGAGGACGATGCCCCGCCTCCTGGCGTCGGCGACGACGACACGGCTGGCGAGGACCGACAACCGGTGCCGCTCGGTCGGGCTGAGGTCGATGGCCAGGGCGGCCACGGCCGCGTCGAAGGCCTGCACGGCCCGGCCCACGAGGGCCCTACCGGCGGGGGTGATCACCACCAGCACACTGCGCCCGTCTCGGGCGGCGGGCACCCGTCGGACCAGGCCGCGCCCCGCCGCCCGGTCGACCAGCCCCGTCACGCTCGACTTGTCGAGCTCGAGGAAGCGGGCCAGCTCGCTCACGGTGGGCCGGCGGTCGCGTAGGATCCCGAGCAGGCGGACCTGGACCATCGACAGGTCGTGGGCGGCGGCGATCCGGGCCAGGGATCCGTGGACGGCGAAACTCAGCTGGGCCAGGGCGTCGACGAGGTCGAGGTTCCCCTCGCCCGTCACGGGCGTGAGGACCACGCGTTCGCCGTGTCCCGCCATGAGCCGATGCTAGCCCAGATATAGTTGGGGTCACCAACTATATGTCCGGCGACGGACCCGCAGACCGAGCCCCTCGGTTCGGCGTCGTCCGCCCCGCAGACGGGAGCCATCCATGGGCATGCACGCCGCCGTGGTCCGATCCTTCGACGACCCCCCCAGGTACGAGGACCACGCCGCCCCCGAGCCTTCCGGGCCGGAGGAGGCCGTGGTCGATGTGCTGGCTGCGGGCCTGCATCCCCGGGTCCGCACCGGTGCGGCCGGCCGCCATTACACGAGCAGCGGCACGCTCCCCATGATCCCCGGCATCGACGGGGTGGGCCGGCTCCCCGACGGCCGGCGGGTGTACTTCGTCTCCCCCGACGACGCCTGGGGGTCCATGGCCGAGCGGGCCGTCGTCGACCTGCGACGCGTCGTGGCCCTCCCCGACGACGCCGACCCCGTCGCCGTGGCGGCGGCCATGAACCCGGCCATGTCCTCCTGGGTGGCGCTGCGGCGTCGGGTCCCGCTCCGCCCCGGTCAGTCGGTCCTGGTCCTGGGGGCGACCGGCAATGCCGGGGGGGCGGCCATCCGGGTGGCGAAGCGACTGGGGGCGGGGCGCGTGGTGGGGACGGGGCGCGACCCCGAGCGCCTGGCGGCCCTCCCCGCCGCCGGCGCCGACGCCGTGGTGGGACTGACCGGCGACCTCGAGAGCACCAGCCGGCGTCTGGCCGAGGCGGCGGCGGACGTCGACGTCGTCGTCGACTACCTGTGGGGGCAGCCGGCCGCGGCCGCCATGCGCTCCCTCCTCGAGGCCCGCACCGACCGCAGCCGGGCCCTGGACTGGATCCAGATCGGGGCCGTGGCGGGACCGACCATGGACCTGCCCTCGGTCTACCTCCGCTCCGCCAACCTCAGGATCCAGGGCAACGGCCAGGGGTCGGTGTCTCCCGCCGCCTACCTGGCCGAGCTGCCCTCGCTGGTGGAGGAGATCGCCGCCGGCACCCTGGGGGTGGC
The DNA here is from genome assembly GCA_035506735.1 of Acidimicrobiales bacterium. Taxonomy (GTDB): domain Bacteria; phylum Actinomycetota; class Acidimicrobiia; order Acidimicrobiales; family UBA8190; genus DATJOV01. The sequence continues at coordinate 2,627 of DATJOV010000214.1, forward strand.
GGCCCGGCCCGTGGCCCTGGCCGACGTGGAGGCCGCCTGGCGCGCCCCGGACGCTTCGGGGGTGCGTACCGTGCTCGTGCCCTAGGGTCCGTCGCCCCGGCGATAGGCGCGCAGGGCCGGGAAGGCGAGGCCCACGGCCACGGTGCCGGCCAGGCACAGGAGTCCACCCGAGACGATCGAGAACGACGTCGAGACGGCGCTGGCGAGGGCACCGGATTCGAGGTCGCCCAAGCGCGGGCCGCCTTCCACCACGGCCATCTGGACGCCCGACATCCGAGCGCGGTAGCGCTCGTGCACGGCGGCCTGGACGAGCGCGCTGCGCAGGACGGCGGAGACGACGTCGGCCCACCCGGCCACCACCAGCGGCACGATCGCCACCCACAGGACCGGGGCGAAGCCCAGGACGGTGATGGCCGCACCCCATCCGCCCACGGCGACGAGGACGGCGCGCCCCGGCCGGCGCAGCGCACCGAGCCAACCCGAGGTGAGCGAGCCGACCAGCGCGCCGGCAGCAGGTGTGGCGTAGAGCACGCCGAGCACCGCCGCCCCCCCGTGGAAGCGGTCGCGGACCAGGGCCGGGAAGACCGCACGCGGTGATCCGAACAGGGTGGCGCACAGGTCCACCACATAGGCACCTTCCAGGACGGGTCGACCCCGCAGGTAGCGCAGACCGTCGAGCACGCCGCGCCGTTCGCTCCCGCCCCCGTCTCCCGGGGTCCGGGCGCCGTCGCCCCGACCGGGGCGCGACCGCGGGCGTCCCGGCGTCGTCGACCACAGGAAGGCCGCCGCCCACAGGAACGTGAGGCTGTCGGCGCCGTACAGCCACGGCAGCCCGAGGGCGGCGATCATGACACCGCCGGCGGCCGGCCCGGCCACCATGCCCAGCTGGTCGATCACCTGCATGGTGGCGAAGGCGCCGGTCAGCTGCCCCGCTCCGACCAGCGACGGCACCGACGCCGTGAGCGTGGTGGCGATCACCCCCGACAGCCCCGCCGCCAGGGCCGTGGCGAGGTAGACGGGTGCCACCGACGCCCGCGCCCCGGCCAGGGCGTTCCCGGCCAGGGCGGCGCTGCACCCGGCCATGAGCACCGAGCCGACCACGAGGACGGCGCGCCGGGCCCTCGGGCCGACCTGGGCCCCACCGACCAGGGCCCCGCCCACGAAGGGCACGAGCTGGGTGGCGCTCACCGCCCCCACCTGCAGCGAGGAGTGGGTGAGCGAGAACACCTGGAAGGCCACGGCGACCGCCGTCAGCTGGCTCCCCATCAGGCTCACGCTCTGGGCCAGGAACAGCCGGCGGAAGGGCGGGCTGGCCCGCAGCGGTCCCAGGTCGATGAGCAGGCGTCGCCCCACCCCGCTATCGTGAAGGTTCAAGTGGACTTGAACGCAAGCCCGACATCGGGGGACCCCAGGGACGGTCAGCCCGCCGACGCCCTGCTCCCCATCGACGAGGTGGCCCGGTGCTTCGGCGTCAGGGCCTCGGCCATCCGCTACTACGAGGAGCGGGGTCTGCTCGAGCCGGTGCTCAGGCGGGGCGGGCGGCGCTGGTACGGCCAGGCCGAGCTCCGGCGTCTGGCCGTCATCCGCTACTGGCAGCAGGCCGGCCTCATGCGCCTCGACGACATCGCCGCCGTCCTGTCGGGTCCCGCCGGGGACGATGCCTGGCGCGACGTCCTCGCCCGCCAGGTCAGGAGGCTCGAGGAGCAGATCGAGTGGATGGCGGGGGCGAGGGACTTCCTCGAGCACGTCGCCACCCACCACGACAGCCCCCCCGACGGCTGCCCCCATTACGAAGCCCTGATCTGGGGGCGCCCGCCGCCCCAGCCCGGTGAGGACCACGGTGCGGCCGTGTCGGGAGCTGAGCGCCCGCCTCGGCAAGCCGGGTGACGGAGACAGCGGTCGTGCACCCCTCGGGTGACCTGGGTGTGACCTCGGCGTCCTGTCGTGGCGGCTCGCTCACTCGACCTGTCCGGGGCTACCCTGCCGCCGTGATTCGACCGCTGTGCGAATCCGACTACGACGCCTGGTACCGATTGTGGGAAGGCTACCTACGCTTCTATCGGGCCCGGGTCCCGCCGGCCACGACGACCAAGACCTTCGAGCGGCTGGTCAGCAGGAGCGACGGCATGCTGGGCCTCGTGGCCCTCGGAGCCGACGAGGCGCTCGTCGGTTTCGCCCACGTCATTTTTCATCCCTCCACCTGGTCCGACACCTGCTACTGCTATCTGGAGGACCTCTTCGTCGCTCCGGCGGCGCGCGGGACGACGGCGGGGCGAGCATTGATCGAGGCCACCTACGACGAGGCAGACCGGGTTGGGGCCGCCGTGACCTACTGGCAGACGCAGCAGTACAACGGTGCCGCCCGCTCGCTGTACGACCAGGTCGCCCACGCCTCTTCGTTCATCGTCTACCGGCGGTGAACCCACCCGGGCCGCCCCCTGTCCCATCGTCGCCCGGCTGGCCAAGTCCGATGCGACCGCTCCCCGGCGACCGCACACGCCTCTGACGGGTCACCGCCGCCGGGGGGCGGCTACCAGTCCTCCAGGACGAAGGACGACACGGGCCCCACCAGCCGGCCGGCCGGGTCGAAGCCGTACGCAGCCACCCGGCCCGTTTCCACGGTGCACCACGGACAGGTCACGACCGACGGGGAGAGCCGGCCGTCTCCCTGGACCCAGCCCAGGTCGTCCGCCGACGCCAGGTCGCAACCGCAACGGGGACAGGCACACTCGTCGCCACCCTTGACGGCTCCTCGTGAGTGGCCGCGGGTCGCCATCTTCACTCGTTCTTCACTCATTGAACAGTAGCAACAGTGACCCCATAGGCATCAGACGCAGCAGCAGGAGGGGCGCCGGCGGCGCCCTGAGGGCGTGATCGGCGCCGCCGGGACCAGGACATATGTATCGGGCACGGCCTCACCGAGCAGTGCCCCCCAGCCGACTGCCCAGCGGGGTGATCGACCCACCTCGGGTGGTCGGAGAGTTGATCGTCTGTTGATCACGGCTGGAGGGGCCGTAGACCATTCCTGTGAAAACTGTGAACGGTGGCCACGCACCGTGGACGGGAGTCGACGACTACCCGGGTCCGCCAGGCGTGACGGCGAGACGGATACCTTCCGGTTGGCATAAGAGAGGAGCTGGACGTGGCGATCAGGGCAGAGGCAACTCCAGAGGTCACCGAATTGGGTGCTTCTGCCACTATGGGCGAGCTCATCACTCTGGGCAAGCAGTCGAACTCGGAGAGCTACGACCGGACCCGGTCCCTCATCGCCGGCGGCGGCAGCAGCAATATGCGCAACGCCGGGACACCGGTGCCCTTGGTCGTGCAGGCGGCCTCGGGCTGTCGACTCCGGGACGTCGAGGGCAACGAGCTCCTCGACCTGAACATGGGCTACGGGCCCCACCTCTTCGGCTACAACGACCAGGACGTCCTCGGCGCCCTCGCTGACCAGCTGCGATGCTCGACGATGACGGGACTGCCCCATGCCCTGGACGAGGTGGCCGCCGGACTCGTGGCCGACCTGGTTCCCTCTGTCGAGCAGCTTCGGTTCGCCAATTCCGGGACGGAGGCCGTGGCTTCGTCCGTGCGCCTGGCCAGGATGGTCACGGGCCGGGACGCCCTCGTCACGTTCGAGGGGCACTATC
>DATJOV010000215.1:0-9454 GCA_035506735.1 Acidimicrobiales bacterium
GACGGCCACGTCCCAGACCCTGGCTCCCGGTCCCTGCGCCGCCACCGGCCCGGCCGAGGATCCCGGGGAGCCGCTCGTGGGCGGGGCGGGAGACACCTCGAGCGCCACCTCCACCTCCTTCACGCCCACGTCGGCCGGCACGTGGTGCTTCTCCGCCGTCTACGGCGGCGACAGCAACTACCTGGGGTCCGACGACAACACCGTGACCGCCGATCTCGATCCCGACGAGTGCGTGCTCATCCTGAGCGCCCCCTCGGTCACGGCCAGCACGGTGTCGTCGGCGTCGGTCACCCTCAGCCCGTCCGGCGCCATCACGGACTCCGTGGCGGTGACGGGGAACGCGGTGGGCGGCGCACCCACGGGCAGCGTGGCCTTCTACGCCTGCCAGGCCGGCACCTCCCCGACCCTCACACCCGGTCCCTGCGCTGCGACAGGCACACCCGAGGACGCCGGTGCTGAGCTCCGCGCCACCGGCGCCGCCAGTGCGGGTGCGACCTCCAGCCCCTTCACGCCGACGGCGCTCGGCACATGGTGCTTCTCCGCCGTCTACGGAGGCGACGACAATTACCTGGGGTCCGACGACAACACCGTGACGGCCGATCTCGACCCCGACGAGTGCGTGCTCGTGACCACGGCACCGACCTCTGTCTCCAGTGCGACGTCGGCCTCCACCGTGCTCCTCGGGAAGGGGGCCAGCTTCATCGACACCGCCACGGTGACGGGCAATGCCGTGGCCGGGACGCCGGCCGGGACCGTCGTCTTCTCCCTGTGCGGCCCCCTCGGCGCCGATGCCCTGTGCACCTCGGGGGGCACGGCCGAAGGGGTTCCCACCCTGGCGGGGTCGGGTTCCGCCGCGGCGGCGGCGCACTCGGACGTGGTCGCCCCCACGACGCCGGGTATCTACTGCTTCTCCGCAACCTTCGTCCCCGGGGCGGGATCGAACTACACGCCGGCGGCTGACAACCTCACCGGTGTTCCCGACAAGCGCGCCTGTGTGGCGGTGTACACGCCCTTCACCATCGTGTCCTCCTCCAAGGCCGTGGGCACGGTGGGGAAGACCTTCGGCTTCACCGTCACGGCCGCGGGTGTACCGGCCGCCTCGGTGACCAAGAAGGGGGCGCTGCCCAAGGGGCTCAAGTTCCTGAACTACCGCAACGGCCAGGCGTCGGTGTCCGGGATCCCCAAGAAGGCCGGCACCTTCCCCCTGACGTGGACGGCCACCTTCGGCCGGGGCAGCGCCAAGCACGTCGCCACCCAGAGCTTCACCCTCACCATCCTGGGGTGAGGCTGCGGCCCCCGGCTGGCCCCGGAGTCGGGGTGGTGGCGGGCACCCGCCGACCGATGGCGCCGTGATTCCCCCTTGACACCACGGCGCCGGCGGCGGGAGCATGTCGCTCCTGTGACGCATGTTGTCAATGTGGTGCGAGGGACGACGGCCCGGCGGGCCCCGCACCATGCCCCCCCCGGGGCCGGCGTGCGTCGAGGTGGCGCCCTGCGCTGACCGCCGGGGAGGGGAGGGGTGGCATGAGGAGTCCACACGGCAGCGATGCCGGCGCTCGCCCCGGCGTCAGGGGCGGCGACGACGCCGGCGCGACCTCGTGGTTGCGGGAGAACGTGATCGACGTGGCGCCGCTCTGGGTCGAGTTCGTGCGCAGCGCCATGGCGCACGTGGGGACGTCGGGACGCCCCGCCTACGCCGGGGGCCCGGGTGCGACCGGGGGGCTCGGGCCGGAGGCACCCCGGCGCCGCACGGCAGGACCGGCCACCGGGGCCACCCCGACGGCACCGAGCCGGCACATCGACGCCGTGCTCGCCCTCGACGCCGGGTCGTGGCCCGGCGACGGCCCCCGCTTCAGCCCGGTGCCGGCCCCGCACGCTCCGGGTGCCGAATGGCCCCCGGATCAGTGGGACTGATCGGGGACCTCGCTCCACGGTCCGGTCATGAAGCGCCCGTCCTTCATCACCGCCACGATCCGGGCAGGGTCGGCCAGGACGGCGATGTCCGTGGTGGGATCGCCGTCCACCACCACCAGATCGGCCATCTTGCCGGGCGTCACGGTGCCGAGCTCGTGGCCGCGTCCCATCATCTCGGCGCCGTGTCGGGTGGCCCAGCGCAGCACGTCGAGAGCCGGGACCCCGACGACGTCCACGTAGAAGGCGAGCTCCTCACCGTAGATGCCGTGGGGGAAGCCGGTGGCCCCGTAGTCGTCGCCGATCACCAGGCGCACCCCGGCTTCGTTGGCCCGGACGATCCAGGCCATGGCCCGATCGAGGTCGTGGCGCAAGGCGTCGGTGAACCCGAGCGTGGTGCCCGACAGCGACTTCCAGAGCCGGAAGGGGAAGAAGGCGGAGGGGACGACGGTGGTGGCGCTCTCCACGATGCGGGCCAGGCACTCGTCGTCCATCCCGTCCCCGTGATCGATGACGTCGATCCCGCAGTCGAGCGCCATGGCGATGGCGTCGCGGTTGGCGATGTGGGCGCGGATACGCGCCCCTCGCTCGTGGGCCGTGTCGACGGCGGCCGCCATCTCGTCCCGGGTCATCTCGGTGCGCTCCGCCGGCCCCACCGTGCCGTGCCCGCCGGTGGCGAAGAGCTTGATCATGCGCGCCCCCTCGCGGATCTCGGCCCGGACGCCCCGGCGGAACTCGTCGGGCCCGTCGCAGATGCGCAGGGCGCCGCGCCCGCCCAGCTCCCAGTACCACGGGGCGGCGTCGTTGACGTGGCCAGTGGTGCTCACGTCGCGGCTCCCGGGGACGAAGCGCGGCCCGTGGACCGCACCTTCGGCGATGGCCCGCCGCATGGCCGGGTCGATGGCGAAGGGGGCGCCGGCGCTCACGGCGGAGGTGAACCCGGCCCTGAGGACCCCTTCGAGGTTCCGCACGGCCCGCACGGCCTGGAGGGCGGGCGGCTCCTCCAGGCCGAAGGGGGCGGGCCTGGTGCCCAGCTCGTGGTAGGTGGCGTGGAAGTGCGAGCTCACCATGCCGGGCATGAGGGTGCGCCCCGACAGGTCGATCACGGTCCCCGACGCACCGGCCCCCGCCGTGGCGTGGGGCGGGCCTGGTGGCCCGGCACGGAGGCCGGGGTCGCTCCGGTCCGGATCGGCGGCCGGCCGCCCACCCGGTCCGGACGGCCCCACCGCCTCGATGCGGTTCCCCGCCACGACCACGGCCATGTCGGGCCGGGCCGGGTGCTCGCCGTCGACCAGGTTGGCGTGCAGGAAGGTGGTGGTGGTCGTGGTCACCTCGCTCATGGCCGTGGCGCTCCCATGGCCCGGAGCGGCCAGTGTAGGTTCCCCGCCCGAGCCCGCCCGGGCCTACGGTAAGCGCCGGCGGCGAGCGAGCGGGCGGAAGGGGACGGGGGCGGATGGCCGGCTGGGGGGCGAGGCGACTGCGGCGGTGGTGGCGCCGGCTGCGGCGGGGGCCGGCCTGGGCCCGGGCCCTGGTCGTGGCCGTCCCCGTGCTCCTGGTGGTGGGGCTCGTGGTGGGCCTGAGCGGGAGCTCCGGGCCCGGCGTCCGGGTCGCCACCTCCACCCCGACCACGGCCACCACCACCCCGGCCGCGCCCACCCCACCCGACCGGGCCAGCACCAGCAGCGCCGGGGTGACGGCCCACACGATCACGGTGGCCTTCCCCGAGTCGAACCTCGACGCCCTGGGATCGAAGCTGGGCTTCGCAGGCGACGTGGAGTTCAGCGAGCAGACCAAGGCCATCAAGCTCTTCGTCGGCGCCATCAACGACGCCGGTGGCATCGACGGCCGCAAGATCAAGCCCGTCATCACCACCATCGACCCCACCAACGAGATCAGCATGCGGGCCCTGTGCAAGCAGTGGACCGAAGGGTCGAACCCCGTCTTCGCCGTGCTCGACGGGGTGGGCACGTGGAACGGCGACAACCAGCTCTGCATCACCCAGGAGGGGCACACCCCCCTGCTGAGCCAATGGACCACGGTGACCAACTGGACCGATCTCGGATCCCCCTACCTGTGGTGGACCGGACCCGACGACGCCGCCATCCTCCAGGCCACCGTGGACTGGGGCGTGAGCGCGGGGACGCTGGGGGCGGGGCGCAAGGTGGCGGTGGTGGCCGGTGACCGGGCCTCGGACCAGCTGGCGCTGAACCAGTACCTCCTCCCCGACCTGGCCCGGGCCGGGGTGAAGCCCCTCGTCGAGACGCTCGCCGCCGATCCCTCCGACGTGGCCACCACCGATGCCCAGGCCCCCCTGGTCGTCCAGCGCCTCCACGCCGCCGGCATCCAGTCCGTGATCCCCCTGGTGCCCTTCAACGCCTTCTTCCCCGTGCTGGCGGCCGAGACGTCGCAGAAGTACTTCCCGACGCTGCTGCTGTCGGACTACGAGAATGCCATCCAGTCGGCCCTGGGTCTCCTGCCCTTCCCCTACGGGCGGGCCCTCGACGGGCAGGAGGGCCTCACCACCGAGACGCTGGGGGGCGTCGACGACTGGCGCCCGGAGTCCCAGGGCGGCTACGACCCCGGCGTGCGCAGCTGCTTCACCCTGTGGCACAAGGTGTATCCGCAGATCCCCCCCGGCAACCAGAACTTCTTCCTCGAGGAACAGGGCCCGGTCCAGGCCTGGTGCCAGGAGATCCGGCTGTTCGCCACGGCGGCGACGCTGGCGGGGCCCCACCTGGACCGCCGGACCTTCGTCGAGGCCATGGCGCGCGTGTCGGACTTTCCCGGGGGCTTCTCCCCCGTGCTGAGCTACGGTCCCGACAAGTTCTCCGGGCCGACCGAGTACCGCATCGTGCGCCTGCACACCAACAGCCCGCCCTCGACCCAGTGCAAGATGCCCCTCGACGGCATCCCCCAGCAGGTCTGCTGGGTGGTGGTCCAGGACTGGCAGCCCCTGCCCGGGGCGGGGTCCTCGACGTCGTCCACGACCACGGTCCCGCCCACCACGACGACCACGGCCGCCACCGACCCCGAGTCCACCGCCGCCCCCGGTGGCTGAGGGGGATCGGGCTCCCGGCCCGGCGCCGTGGTGGCGCTCGGCCGTGCTGTACCAGATCTACCCCCGTTCTTTCGCCGACGCCGACGGCGACGGGGTGGGCGATCTCCGGGGGATCATCGGCCACCTCGACCACCTGGCCTGGCTCGGCGTCGACGCCGTGTGGCTGAGCCCGGTCACGGTGAGCCCCAACGCCGACTGGGGCTACGACGTGGCCGACTACTGCGCCGTCGACCCCTCGATGGGGACGCTCGCCGACCTCGACGAGCTGGTTCGCCTGGCCCGGGGGCACGGGATCCGGGTCCTGCTCGACCTGGTGGCCAACCACACGAGCGACCACCACCCCTGGTTCGTCGAGGCGCGCTCGGGGCGCACCTCCCCCCGGCGCGACTGGTACGTGTGGGCCGACCCCGGTGACGACGGCGGGCCGCCCAACAACTGGGTGAGCAGCTGCGGGGGCCCGGCGTGGACGCTCGACGGGGCCACGGGGCAGTACTACCTCCACAACCACCTCCCCGAGCAGCCCGATCTCAACTGGTGGCACGACGGGGTCCGGGGTGCCTTCGATGACGTGCTGCGGTTCTGGCTCGATCGGGGGGTCGCCGGCTTCCGCATCGACGTCTGCAACCTCATCGTGAAGGACCGCCTCCTGCGGGACAACCCTCCTGCCACCGACGAGGACCCCCTCGACGTCCAGCTGCTCGGACAGCGGGCCGTCTTCAACGGCAACCGGCCCGAGGTGCACGAGGTCCTCCGGTCGTGGCGGCTCCTGGTCGAGGCCCGCCGCCCGCCCGGCGTGCTCGTGGGCGAGACCCCGGTCCCGGTGGAGGAGCTCGCCTCCTACTACGGGGACGGGGACGAGCTCCAGCTGGCCTTCAACTTCCCCTTCCTGAGCGCGCCCTTCGAGGCTGGCGCCCTGCGGGAGGTGGTGGCCGCCACCGAGGCGGCCCTCCCCCCGGGGGCGTGGCCGGCGTGGACGGGGTCGAACCACGACATGGGCCGCCTGGCCAGCCGTTGGGCGGGGGGGGACGAGGCCCGGGCACGGGTGGCGCTCATGGCGCTCCTGTGCCTCCGGGGCACGCCCGTGCTGTACCAGGGGGACGAGATCGCACTGCTCGACGGGGAGGTGGGAAGAGAGGAGCTGCGCGACCCCTTGGGGGTGCGGTACTGGCCGGCCTATGCCGGGCGCGACGCCTGCCGCACCCCCATGCCCTGGCACGGGGGTGCGGGTGGAGGATTCGCCCCGGCCGGCGTCACCCCCTGGCTCCCGTTGCGGGACGTGCGCCGCAACGTGGTGGACCAGCGCGCCGACCGGTCATCGACGCTCCGGTTCGTGCGTGACCTCGTCGCCCTGCGGCGCCGGCGGGCCGACCTCACCGGCGGCGCGAGCACGACCCTGGCGGCACCGGACGGGGTATGGGCGTGGCGCCGGGGCGCCGACACCGTCGTGGTGCTCAACCTGTCCGAGGCATCCGTCGTGCTGCCGGGCCCGCGCGGCCGCGTCCTCATCGGCACCGACCGTGGCGACGACGCCAGCCGCCTCGACGGCCGGCTGGAGCTCGGCCCGTGGCGGGGCGTGGTCGTCGAGGCGCAGTGACCGACGGGGCGGTGGCCCCCGCCGGGCGCACTCAGCCGAAGATCCGCTCGAACTCGGCCAGGGCGTGGGGGAAGGTGCCGTCGGTCAGGTCGTTTCGATAGGCGGAGCTCGAGTCGTACGAGAAGACGTCGGTGAAGGCCACGTCGTTGGCCACGAACCAGTTGGCCATGTTGTCGATGAAGGAGGGGTCGTCCCCGAAGCCGTTCCCGGTGTCGTCGTACTCGTCGGACCACTCGGCGATGGCCATCGGCTTGTCGTTCTGGGCGGCGAAGGACGCCAGCCAGTTGAACCCCCACTGCTGGGAGAGCTGGTTGGCCCAGCCCGCCTGCGGGGTGAAGGGCGTGCCCCAGTAGTTGTCGTAGTCGTCGGTGCCCACGTAGTCGACGTAGGCGTTGCCGGGGTAGGCCTGCGACGGGCTGTAGCTCGTCGGGCTCGGGCCGTTGGGGTTCCAGAAGAAGGTGAAGTCCGCACCCTCGGCGGCCCGCATGGTGGTGACGATCTGGCGCCAGTAGGCGGCGAAGTTGGCGGCGTCGGTGGCCGAGGCCACGCTCCAGGCGTACCAGGTGCCGTTGAACTCCCAGCCCAGCCGGAGGATGGCGTTGCCCAGCCCGGCCGACACCAGGTTCTGGGCCAGGGTGGTGAAGTACTGGTTGTAGGCGCCGGTGGCTCCCTGGGCCAGGGTCCCCTGGGCCGTCCCGCTCGCATCGGTGGGGATGATGGGCACGGCCAGGACCAGGCGGTAGCCCGAGCCGGTCCACCCCGACAGGGTGCTCGTGCTGTCCATCCCGCTCCAGCCCTCGTTCTTGGGCAGGTAGTCCAGGGCCAGCGTGGGGTGGGTGCCGGTGGTCTGGCCCCAGGCGGCCACGGCGGCGGGATCGTCCCCGCCCACGGGGGGGAGCACGCCGAGGGGGACCGAGGACGCCTTGGTGGTCACGTTGATGAACTGGTCGGCGGCGCTGGTGGCGCTCGACCCGGAGCTGTTCCCGACGGTGACGTCCACCGTCCCGTCGGCGCCGGGCGGGCTCGTGGCCGTGATCTGGGTGGCGCTGTTCGTCACGAAGGCGGCGGGGACCGAACCGAAGTCCACCTTGGTGACCCCGCTGAAGCCCGAGCCGGTGATGGTGACGGTCGTCCCCCCGCTGTCGAATCCCGAGCTGGGGCTGACGCCGGCCACGGTGAGGCCCGCGGTGGTCGAGGACCCCGAGGCGGCGATGAGGACGGCCACGCCCCCCGAGGTGCCCGCCGGTGTCTCGGCCGCGCTGGGCTGCACGGCGGCGCTCACGGTGGTGTCGTACGCCACGACATCGGCGTCGGCCGTCGTGGCGTAGCTGAACCCGGCGCTGGTCCCGGCCGAGCCGGACTGGGCGATCTCGTCGTAGCCGAAATAGAGCTCGTTGGTGGCGCTCGGGGTCAACTTGGGGAACGCCGCCGCCGTGGAGGAGGCGTTGACGATGCCGCCGCCCGTGTCGAGGCTCCATCCCGTGGCCGAGAACTCCTGGGCGGCGATCCCGGTGTAGAGCGAGGTGACACTGGCACTGAAGGCGACGCTCACGGTGCTGGGCCCGCTGGAGGTGACGGTCCCGGCCCACAGTTCCATGTCATTGCCGGCGTAGCCGGTGTAGGGACCCTCGATCCGGCGCCACGACCCGACGCCCCCGCCCGAGACCGTGGAGGCCGTGACGGTCGACGAGGAGGTCTTGAGGGCCAGGACGACCAGGTCGCCGGTGCGCTGGGGGGAGTCGGCCAAGGTCGTGGTGCCTTCCCCGCTGGCGTTGGCCAGCGACCCCACCGCCGTGACCGGCACCGGCGTCGTCGAGTAGGTGAACTCGTCGGCGGGCGAGGTGGCGCTCGAGCCGCCCGGCCCGGTGACCGTCACGTCGACGGTGCCGCTCCCGGGCGGGGCCGTGGCCGTGATCGAGGAGGGGCCGGTCACGGTGAAGGTCGCCGGGGTCGCCCCGAACTGGACGGCGGAGGCGCCGGTGAAGCCCGAGCCGGAGATGGTGACCGAGGTCCCACCCCCGCTGGGCCCCGACGACGGGTTGACGGCGCTCACCGCAGGGGCCTGCCACCACGTCACCAGGGCCGGGGCCGACGTGGCGAAGATGGGGGCCAGGGGGCAGGTCGTGGGGTTCACCGGGCCGCCCCCCGGGCAGTCGTCGATCTCCCCCACGTAGCGCGCTGTGCCGGCCGTGCTCCGGCTCACGCTGGTGGTGAGGGTCGAGCCGGTGGCCGTCTGGGCCACGACCGTGGGCGGCGACGTCGAGACGTCGAGGATGGACAGGCCGTCGCCCAGTCCCGACACGCTCTGGCTGGCGGTGGCCGTGAGACCGACGACCGAGTTCCCCGTCGTCCCGGTGGGTTCGTTGAGCACGACCGGGGAGGAGGCCGTGTTGGCCGTCAGGCTCACGCTGCACGTCCCCGTGCAGGCCCCACCGCCGGTCCCGGCGTAGCTGTAGGTGAACTGGTCGGCCTGTGACGTGGCGCTCGTGGTGCCGTTGGCCGACACGGTGACGTCGACGGTGGTGGAGGCCGTCGTGGCCGAGGGGGTGAACGCCGGCGCCGTGGCCGTGATGCTGGTGGCGGAGCCCACCGAGAAGGTGGTGGCGGCGACCGTCCCGAAGGTCACGGCCGTGGCCCCGGTGAGGTTGGTGCCGCTCACCACCACGGTGGTGCCGCCCGAGCTCGGTCCACCGGGCACGCTGAGCGCGCTGACGGTGGGAGCCGGCGGGGGGCCGCTCGACGTCTTCACCAGCACGGCCAGGGCACCCGACACCCCGGCCGGGGACTGCTTGGCGCTCGGCTGGAGGGCCCCGGTCGTGTCGGTGTCCCAGGCGGCCACGTCGGCGTCGGCCGAGGTGGCGTAGCTCACCCCGGTGCTCGACCCGGCCGAC
>DATJOV010000216.1:0-3968 GCA_035506735.1 Acidimicrobiales bacterium
CTCGGCCTCGACGGGCCCGGAGTGGCCACGGCGGTAACCGAGGCGCTCGCCACCGAGCGGGAACGCCTGCGCCTCTCCTGACGCCGGACCGGGCCACCGGCCCGCTCCACCGGCCGCCGGCCCGCCCGGCTGGGAACCACACAGAAACTTGTTCTAGTTTGTCCCCGTGGATTTCAACCTGGCCGACCTGTTCGAGGCGGCGGTCGACGCCTTCCCCGATCGCGAGTACCTCGTGGCCGACGGGCGTCGCCTCACCTACGCCCACATGGAGGAGCGCGCCAACCGCCTGGCGCACCACCTGGCCGCCGCCGGGGTGGGGCCCGGGGACCACGTCGGGATCTACGCCTACAACAGCGCCGAGTGGGTGGAGACGGCGTGGGCCGTGTTCAAGCTGCGGGCGGTGTGGATCAACATCAACTACCGCTACGTCGAGGACGAGCTGCGCTACCTGTTCTCCAACGCCGACCTCGTGGCCCTGGTGCACCAGCGCCAGTTCTCGCCCCGGGTGGGAGCCCTGCTGCCCGAGCTGCCGTCGGTGCGCCACGTGGTCGTCATCGACGACGACAGCCAGGAGCCCGACCCCTGCCACGACGCCGTGGGCTTCGAGGCGGCGATGGCCTCGGGGGGTCCCGAGCGTGACTTCGGGCCCCGCTCGGGCGACGACCGCTACATCCTCTACACGGGCGGCACCACCGGCATGCCCAAGGGCGTGGTGTGGCCCCACCGCAACGTCTTCTTCGCCCTGGGCGGGGGGCTCGACGCCCTCACCGGGGTGCGGGTGGAGCGCCCCGAGCAGATGGTCGAGAAGGGCCTGGCCGCCGGCGGCCCCATCACCTTCCTCCCCATCGCCCCCCTCATGCACGGCGCCACCCAGTGGGGGGTGATGGGCCAGAGCTTCGTGGGCAACCGCATCGTGCTGGTGCCCCGCTTCGACCCCCACGAGGTGTGGAGCCTGGTGGCCCAGGAGAAGGTGAACATGGTCATGATCACGGGGGACGCCATGGGCCGGCCCCTGATCGAGGCCCTCGACGACGCCGGCGCCTCCTACGACCTGTCGTCGCTCATCGGCATCACCTCCACCGCCGCCCTCTTCTCCCCCGCCGTCAAGGACGCCTTCTTCGCCCGCCTGCCCAACCTCATCATGACCGATGCCATCGGCTCCTCCGAGGGGGGCAACAACGGCATCTCCATGGTCCAGAAGGGCCACACCGCCATGAAGAGCGGCCCCACGGTGTCCTCCACGGGCGGGACCGTGGTCCTCGACGAGCACCTCGAGCCGGTCGAGCCGGGATCGGGGGTGATCGGCAAGATCGCCCGGTCCGGCGACATCCCCGTCGGCTACTACAACGACCCCGTCAAGACGGCCGAGGTGTTCATCACGATCGAGGGCACGCCCCACGTCATGCCGGGGGACTTCGCCACGGTGGAGGCCGACGGCTCGGTGACCCTGCTCGGCCGGGGCTCGATCTGCATCAACTCCGGGGGCGAGAAGATCTTCCCCGAGGAGGTCGAGGCCGTGGTGCGGGCCCACCCCGACGTCATGGACGCCATCGTGGTGGGTGCCCCCGACGAGCGCTTCGGGCAGCGGGTGGCGGCCATCGTCGAGCCCCGTCCCGGACGGGCCGCCCCCTCCCTGGAGGCCATCCAGGACCACTGCCGCAAGCACGTGGCGGGGTACAAGGTGCCGCGCCAGCTCCACGTGGTGGACGTCATCGAGCGCTCGCCGAGCGGCAAGCCCGATTACCCCTGGGCCACCACCATCGTCACCACCACCGCCCCGGTGCCGTGACGGCCCCCGTCCCCGGCCCCGCCCCAGGCGGGAGCGAGCTCCCCCGGACCGGGCGTGCCCGTCGACCTGGCTGAGCTGGTGGGCGGCGGGGGCGCCGCCGTGCTGACCATGGAGATCCAGCGGGGCGTCGTGGGCGATCTCTCGAGCTTCCCCGACCTGGCCGAGGCGGTCCGCTCCCGGGGCGTCATCCCCGCCACGGCCCGCCTCCTCGCCGTGGCGCGGGCCCGGGCCGTGCCCGTGGTGCACTGCACGGCCGGCTTCCGCGCCGATCGCCGGGGCTCGCCCCGCAACGCCCCGCTCATCGGGGCCCTCCTGCGCCGCCCCGAGCACCTCCTCGAGGGCACCGCCGCGGTGGAGCTCGTGCCCGAGCTCGGCCCCGAGAGCGGAGACCTGGTCTCGCACCGACGCCACGGCGTGGCCCCCTTCGGGGGCACCACCCTCGACGCCACGCTCCGGGCCCTGGGCGTCACCACGGTGGTGGCCACCGGGGTCTCGCTCAACCTCGGGATCCCGGGCCTGGCCGTGGAGGCGGTGAACCTCGGCTACCGCGTCGTGGTGGCCACCGACGCCGTGGCCGGTGTCCCGGCCGAGTACGCCGACGCCGTGCTGGCCCACACCCTGGCCCTGGTGGCCACCATGGCCACCACCGACGAGCTGTGCGGCGCGCTGGGGTGACGAGGCCGGCACCGCCGCACCGCCGACGACGGCGCCGGGGTGATCCGGCCGGTGCGGATGTCGGGACCGCCGCCGCGGTGCCGACCCCGGGGGGGCCGAGGGTGACACGGCGCGGCGGCAGCCCGACCGAGCGCCGGCGCACCGAGGACCCGCCTCAATGGCTTCGACACCCGAGCCCCCCGCACATGACGCACAGGACGGCTGCCACGAGGCTAGTGGAACGGCCGACGACGCACGCAGTTGCGGGGTCGGGGTCGGGGACGGGGGCGCCGCCCCCCGCTCGGTGAGCGCTCCGGTGCCCCCGACCTCCCGTTCCCCGTCGCCCCGGGCCGCGCCCGAACCGTTCGAACCCGCACTGGCAGTGGTCGTGGCCGGCATCGCCACCGAGGCCGGGCTCGACGTGACGCACGAGAGCGCCCGGCGGTCGTGCGTGGTGCTCGCCCCCCACCCCGACGACGAGACGCTGGGTGCCGGCGCCACCATCATGCGCAAGATCGGGGCCGGCACGGCCGTGCACGTGGTGGTGGCCACCGACGGCAGCAAGGCACCCCCCGGCGACCCGGTCGAGGTGGCCGCCCTGCGGCGGGCCGAGCTGGCCGAGGCGGGCCGCATCCTCGGCCTGGGCCCCGAGGACGTCACCCAACTGGGCTTCGTCGACGGGACGCTCGATCCCGGCGACGACGCCCTGGTGGAGGCGGTGGCCGCCGTGGTGGCGGCCCGGCGCCCGGCCGAGGTCCTGGTCACGGGGGACTCCGACCCCCACGCCGACCACGCCGCCCTCTTCCGGGCCACCGTCCGCGCCCTGGGCCGGGCCGCGTGGCCGGCCCGCCTGCTCGTGTACCCCCTGTGGCAGTTCGGGCAGCCCGACCTGCTGCGGCGCATGTGCCGCCAGAGCCCACCGGAGCTGGTGAGCACCGAGGGGTACCGCCAGCGCAAGCGGCGGGCCGTGGCCGCCTACCGCTCCCAGCTGGCCGTCGACGACGCCGACGAGGAGGGCCTGCGGCCGAGCTTCCTCACCCTCTTCGACACGCCGTGGGAGGTCTTCTTCCCCGTGTCGGTCCCCGGCGCCCCCGCCCCGGGCTGAGGGGGGCGGGGGGCGGTGGCGTCAGTGGCCGATCTGGGCCTGGCGCTGACGGGTGGTGCTGTGGACGGGGTCCTTGTCGAAACGGGGCAGGACGTGCTGGCCGAAGGTGGCCACCGCCTCCTCGCACACCTCGATGGGCATCGAGGACGAGAGCATGCCGAAGCTGACCTGGTCGGCCCCGATGTCGGCGAAGCGCTGGACGGCCCGGGTGACCTCCTCGGGGTCGCCCACGGCGATGAGGCCGTTGTCGATGTTCTTGTCGATCTGCTCGGGCGGCGTGGGGGGGATGAGGTTCGGCCACTCGGGGACGCCGGGGGGCTTGGGGAAGGTGTCGAGGTAGCGGAAGACCAGGCTGATGTGGACGTTGGAATCGATGTCGGCGAAGATCTGCCGGGCCCGGCCCCCGTCCTCGAGGCACAG
>DATJOV010000217.1:0-5974 GCA_035506735.1 Acidimicrobiales bacterium
GGGCGGAGGCGACCGGGCCCGGATGGTGGGCCGGGACGAGCCCGGCGGCCCGGAAGAGCCCTTCGGTGACGAGCCCGGCCAGGGCCATCGCCACCCAGAACAAGCTCAGGATGCGCAGCGTCAGGCGGGTGCCGTAGTACCGCCGGTAGACGAGGAGGAGCGGGAAGGTGATGAGGTCGGCGAAGACGAACGCCACCACCCCGCCGAAGGAGATCCCGCCCGACCACAGGGCGGCGGCCAGGGGGACGTTGCCGATGGAGCACACGAAGCTGGCCACGGCCACCAGGGGCCCCACGGCCACGTTCTCGAGCGTCGTCCACGCGCCGTGGCCGTGGAGGAACAGGGCGTCCCAGAAGCCGACCGGCACCGCCACGGTGAGGAACCCGGCCACGGTGTACCCGACCAGGAGCTCGCCTCGGACCATCGAGAGGTCGGCCACGGTGTAGCCGGCGGCGTCGGCCCAGCCCGCCAGGGACCGCACCCGGCGGGACCGGGACGGGCCCGGCCCGGGCGGCCGGGGCGGTTCGGGCACCGGGCCGTGGGCAGCGTCGGTGCCGCCCTCGACCCCGAGGCGGCCCCGCACCTCGGAGACCTGGCGCCCCCGGAACCACAGGCCGCCGCCCAGCGCCAGGAGGGCGATCATGACGGCCCCGCCCACGAACTCGCTCGCCGCGAACTGCCACCCCATGAGCACGAGGAGGACGATCCCGAGCTCGACGACGAGATTGGTCGAGGCCACCATGAAGACCAGGGCCGCCACGAAGTCGGCCCCCCGGGCCACGAGCGACCTGGCCATGGCCGCCGCCGCGTAGGAACACGAGGACGAGGCGGCGCCGTACCCCGCCGCCCGGACCACGGCCCGGGGTCGGTGATCGCCCAGCCGGCGCCGGACGCCCTCTGCGCGGGCGAACGCCTGCAGCGCCCCGGCGGCGATGAAGCCGAGGACGAGCGGCCACAAGGTCTCCCACAGCATGAGGGCGCTCTGGTGCAGACCCCGCCCCAGCTCCACCACCCAGGGCGCCATGGCGCCCAGGGTCACGACCTGACCAGCCTGGCGATGGCGGCGGAGGCCTCGGCCACCTTGAGCGCCGACTCCTCGCCCCCGGCCCGGGCCGCCTCCACGACGCAGTGGGCGAGGTGGTCGTCGAGCAGCTCCAACGAGACCCCCTGCAACGCCCGGGTGACGGCGGCGATCTGCTCCAGGACGTTGATGCAGTACCGGTCCTCGTCGACCATGCGCTGGAGGCCGCGGACCTGCCCCTCGATGCGGCGGAGGCGGGCCTGGACGGCGTCCTTGCGCGGCGCGTAGCCGGGGTGGGGGGGTGGGGTCGGCTGGTCCATACGCTTACTTTACCCCCCTAGGGTATATGCCTGGGCCCGGCCGCCCGACGGCAGCGCCCGTCCCCTCAGTGCGGGGCGCCGGCCAGGACGGCCACCACGCCCAGCCCGGCCGCCCCGAGCAGGCCCGGCACCACGCCCCGGCGCAGGACCACCAGCCACAACAGGCCCAGGACCAGGACCCCTGCCTGCCACAGGTGGCCCAGGGCCAGGGCCAGGGGGATGGCCGACCCGGCGATGGCCCCGATGGCGGCCGCGCCGGCACCGGTCAGGAAGGCCTGGACCCGCGGGTTGGACCGGATCTGGTCGAAATGGGGACCACCACCCAGGACGAAGAGGAACGAGGGGCTGAAGGCGCACAGCGAGGCCAGCAGCCCCCCGCCCAGGCCACCGGCGGCGTAGCCCACCACGGCCACGGTCTGGACCACCGGGCCCGGGGTCACCTGCCCCAGGGCCACGGCGGAGAGGAACTGGGCCGAGCTCATCCAGTGATAGGTGTGGACGGCGTCGTGCTGCATGAGCGGAACGATGACGAAGCCACCGCCGTAGGAGAGCGCACCCACCTTGAGGGCGACCCATGCCAGCGCCCCGAGGCCCCCACCGGCCGCCACGGCGGGGACGAGGACGGCGCCACGCCGCCCCGGTCCGGGGAGAGGCCCGGTCCGGGCCGTCACCTCGACGAGGCCGGAGGCCGCCAGGGTCAGGACCAGCCAGGGCCCGATGAGGGCGGCCGAGGCCCCGCCGGCCAGGGCGTAGAGGACCCAGCGGGCGCGGGCCGGGCCAGCCCGACCGGCCCGCCCCCAGCCGGCCGGGACCAGCCCACCGGCGGCGTGCACGGCGACGGCGGGGACGGCGGCCCCGGCCCCGAGGGCGGCGGCGGTGACGGCCAGGGGCGGGTGGGAGGCGAGGAACAGGGCGGCCAGGCCCAGGATCACGACCAGTCCGGGGACGATGAAGCACAGCCCCCCCACCACGGCGCCGGCCGGGCCCCGGAGGCGCCAGGCGGCGTAGATGGCGAGCTGGGTGGAGGCCGGCCCGGGCAGGAGGTTGACGGCGGCCACGCCGTCCTCGAACTCGGCCGGGGTCAGCCACCGGTGCCGCTGCACGCACAGCCGCCGCAGGAGGGCGATGTGGGTGGGAGGCCCGCCGAAGCCGATGCACCCGATCCGTCCCCACTCCAGCGCGATGGTGGTCAGCGCCACGGGCGCCGGTCCGGTGCCGGGATCCGGGACAGGGGGGTCGCTCACCGGCTCGGCGCCCGGGTGCGGGAGGCGGGGCGGGGGACGAGCTCCTCGGCCAGTTCCGCCACGGCGTGGCGGGCCCGGGCCAGGACGGACCGCCCCGACGCGGTGGCGGCGTAGTAGCGAAGCACGCGGCCCGCCTCGGTGCGCTGCGCCGAGGTGAGCAGGCCCTGGTCCTCGAGGTCGTGGAGGAGGGGATAGAGGGTCCCGGGGGAGATGGCGTAGCCGTGGCGTGCCAGCTCCACCGACAGCCACGCCCCGCTGACCGCCTGGTGAGCGGCGTGGTGCAGGACGTGGAGCCGCACCGCGCCGCGCTGGAAGTCCCTGAGCACGTCCACGCCCGCCGCCCTCCCACTTCATATCGGATACCGACATCGCGAATCGTAATCACAGTGCGGCGTGCCGGCCCACTCCCGCCCACCTCCCCACGGCTTCGCGACGGTGCGGGCCCCGGCCCGCGCCAGGCGGGGTTCCCCCCGGGTGGAATCACGCTCTCATCGCCGGGTCGCGACGTGCCGACGTTGGTGAGCGGGCGAGGCTGCCCGTGCAGCCCCGTGAGAAGAGGCCCGGTGATGGAACTGCGGCGGTTCCTGCCCCGGCAGTTCGCCGATTGGGAGGGGACCTATCTCGTGGAGGAGGACGTCGACCGGCGCTGGCGCGACTGCCGGGTGGTGGACATCTCCTCGGCCGGAGCCGGGATCGAGATCCCCGGGGCCGTGGACGAGGTGGCGTCGGGCAACCACGTCCTGCTGCGCGTCCACCTCCGGGCCCAGATCCGCCACGCCGCCCCCGGGCGCGGCCACGACACCGTCCGGGTCGGCGCCCAGTTCGTGGACCTCACCGAGGCCGAGCGCACCTACCTGGCGTCGGTGGCCAAGCTCGACGCCCGCTGGTGATCGGGCCGGGACGATGCCGCCGGGTGATCCCCTGTTCGCCCGGGCCCTGACCTTCCACGTGGGCGCCGAGCAGCTGCCCTCGGTGATCGACGCCCTCGACCGGGCCCTGGCCCGCTACCGCCGCATCGCCGGCTTCCAGGGCCTGCTCTGTCTCGAGCACGGGGGCCTTCGACCCCAGGTCATGATCGTCACCTTGTGGGACCGCACCGGTCTCGGCACCACCGCCCACGACGCCGAGGAGGCGCGCCGGCTCATCGCCGAGGTCACCGACATCGGGGTCACCAGCCGCACCTACGAGGTGCTGGGATTCCTCCCCGGCTCCCACCGGGGCGGCGTGGCGGCGTAAGCCGGGGCCCACCGGCCCTACCGGGACCCGAGCCGCCCGGGCCCCGGGGCTCACCCGCCCAGGACGAGCTGGCGGACGATCCAGGAGAGCTGGGCCCCACCGTCGTCCCGGGCCGTCCCCGCCAACGCCGCCTCGAGGGGCCGGAGCCGGGGCCACAGGGGGCGCCGGTCCTCGTCATCGAGCCAACGACGCACGTTGACCCGGTAGACGGCGGCGGCCAGACCGGCCGGCACGGTGACGGGGGCCAGCCGGCCGCCGAGCGGTGCCAGGACCGCCCCGGCGTCCATCACGCCCCCGCCGTGGCGCACCACCTCGGCCGAGAGCTCCTCGTAGTGGCGGAGGCAACCCGGCGGGGCCTCCACCCTTTCGAGGTCCTCGATCAGCAGGACCCCGCCCGGGGCCAGCTCGCCCCGCCAGCGCTGCACGGTGGCGAGGGGGTCGGGCAGGTGGGCCAGGACCAGGCGGGCGTAGATGGCGTGGGCCGGCGCACCCGGGAGGGGCACGGTGGTGACGTCGTGGAGGACGAAGCGGGCGGCCGGCACCCGGGACCGGGCCACGTCGAGGAAGGGGGCCGAGGCGTCGAGGCCGAGCACGGCACCGGGCGTGGCGTGGCGGGCCAGGAGCTCGGTGCTGAACCCCGGCCCGCACCCGAGGTCGAGCACCGTTGCCGCCCCGGCCGGGAGATGCCGGGCCACGAAGGGACCCGACACCGGGGCGTACGCGTCGGCCACCAGGCGCAGGCGCTCGAGGGCGCGGTCGTCGTCCCCGAAGGTGTAGTGGGCCACGCTCGCCGTCCTCGCCTCGGCCGCGACCCTAGGCGTGGCGGGACCGGTCCCGGGGCGCCGGCGCCGCGCCGTGCCTACAATCCGGCCCGGGGCTGGCCCGGCCGCAGCGGGCGGCGGGGGGAAGGAGCGCCCATGTTCTCCGACATCGTGGTGGGGACGGACGGCTCGGATTCGGCCCAGACGGCGGTGGACCTGGCCATGAGCCTGGCCCGCCAGGGCGACGCCACCGTGCACGTGGTGCACGCCGTGCGCAGCGCCCCGGCCGAGACGGCGGTGGCCAAGGCCGGGGCCTCGGTCGTCTACTACGGCGACAGCGTGGCCCACGGGGCCGTCGCCGCCGCCGCCGACTCCGTGCTGACCGAGGCGGCCAGCCATGGCGGCGACCTCAAGGTCGAGCTCTACGCGGCGGGGGCGCCCCCGGCCGAGGCCATCATCGAGGTGGCCGAGCGGGTGGGAGCGGATCTCATCGTGGTCGGCTCCAAGGGCATGCAGGGCGTGCGGCGGGTGATCGGCTCGGTGCCCAACTCCGTGGCCCACGGGGCCCCCTGCCACGTTCTGGTGGCGAAGACCGTCTGAGAAGCTGACCCGGGCCCGGGTCCCCGGACGCGACACGGCCCCCGCGGGGGGTACGTCCGCGGGGGCCGCGCCTGTGCGTCGCGGGGGCGACACTGTGGCCGGTGGGGTCAACACCGCCGACGATCTAGACCTGGAAGCTCTTCCCCGCCGGGGCCGTCAGGGCGCCGGTGTCGGTGTCGAGGCAGGCGTAGCCCTTGACCTTGGAGCCGGCCGGGGCGGACCCGGTCGAGTCCGACGTCGTGGCACCCTTGGCCTTGTACTCGGAGTACGCCGTGGAGGGGCAACCCTTCTCCTTCTTGAGCTGCTTGAAGCTGATGGCGATCCCCGTGGTCTTGCCGTTGGCCCACGTGATCGTGCCCTTGCCGGAGGCGAACGCCGTGGGCGGGAAGGTGCCCGATCCACCGGTGTTGCCGCCACAGCCCGACAGGCTGGCGCTGTCGGTGTCGAGGCTGCCGCTCAGCCTGCTGCACGTGAAGTGCGGCTTGGCGGCGAAGGCCGAGCCGGCGCTGATGCCGCCGACGACGAGCCCTGCCATGGCGATACTGGCCACTGCCAATGCACCTGCTCGGATGAATCGCACGTTCCCATCCCCCTTCGGTGGCGTCGTGTCCCGCCGACCGGTCGTTCGTGGTTGACACGGCCATCGGCCGCCGCCGCCTTCCGACGTCACCGCGTCGGTCGGCGTCCGGCGTCCTTCTCCGATGCCCTGCTGACACTTATGTCATAGAAGGCAGGACCCCGTCATCGGAGAATGCACGTGGCCGACCTAGGTGTTTCCGCCCGCCGGGAGGC
>DATJOV010000218.1:0-6363 GCA_035506735.1 Acidimicrobiales bacterium
GGTCCACCGAGTGGCGGTCCGGCCCCCCGGCCAGTCCCGGGGCCGGCCCGGGGTCCACGCTGTGGTCGATGGCCCCCACCAGCGCCGCCTCCTTGTACCAGACCGGGGTGAGGTCGACCTCGCTGATCCCGGCCGAGCCGAGGAGGAGCACGGTGCCGCGGTGGGCCACCGCCCGCAGGGCCTCGGTCACCGTGGCGGGGGCCCCCACCGCCTCCACCACCAGGGGGAAGCCCCCCATGAGCATGCGGTGGCGCTTGAAGCCCACCACCCGCGCCCCGGCCAGGGCGGCGAGCTCGTCGACGTGGGTGCCGTCGGGGCTCGAGCGCACCACGCGGTCGGCCCCGCAGGCGCGGGCGGCGGCGGCCTGGTGGTCGTGGCGGGCCAGGACCGTGACCGGGCTGGCCGGGTACAGCCCCTTGCACGCCGCCACGGTGGCCAGCCCGATGATGCCCGCCCCCACCACCAGGACGGGATCACCCGGGCCCGGGGCGGCCCGGAGCAGGCCGTGGCAGGCGATGGACACCGGTTCGTGCAGCGAGGCCCCCCGGTCGCTCACGGCCTCGGGCAGGGGGTGGAGCATCGAGGCGTGCGCCACGACCTGGTCGCACCAGCCACCGCCCAGGTCGCGGGTGTAGCCGAGGGTGCGGCCCACGCTCACCACGCCGGTGTCGAGGTTGAGGCAGGACGAGGTCCACCCCCGGGCGCAGTTGGCGCAGGGGGGGTCGATGGCCCGGGCCGCGCACGGGATGCAGGGGTCGACGGCCACCCGCGTGCCGAGGGCCACGGCGCAGTCGGGCCCGGCCTCGACCACCCGGCCGGCGGTCTCGTGGCCGAGGACGAAGGGGATCGATCCCATGGAGGCGAGCGCCGGGGACGGTCCGGTGGAGGGGGCGAAGAGGTGCAGGTCGCTCCCGCAGATGCCCCCCGTAGCCACCGCCACCCGGGCCCAGTCCCCGGCCGGGAGGGCCGGCTCGGGCAGCTCCACCAGGGAGGCGGGGAAGCGCTCGTCGGCCAGGTCGAACTGCACGGCGCGCACGGCCGCAGCGTAGGGCACCCCCGGCGGCGGGGCTTCGGTAGCGTGCGGTCCATGGGGGGCGCCCGGTCACGACGGTGCCCGTCGCCGTCCCGGTGAGCGAGGCCGGGGCGGGCCGCACCGGCGGGGGAGCGGTGCCCGCCGACACCCCGGTCCTGGTGGGGTGGAAGGCGGTGGAGCAGCGCCGGGCCGATCCGGCCGCCGCCCTCGACGCCGTCGGCCTCATGGTGGATGCCGCCCGGGGCGCGGTGGCGGGGCCGACGGCGGCGGCCGTGCTCGGGGCGGTGGACTGGATCGGGGCCACCGACGGCTCGGCCCGCGTCGACGACCCGGCCCGGCTGGTGGCCCGCGCCCTCGGGCTGCCCCACGCCCACACCGTGCTGGCCCGGGTGGGGGTGATGCAGCAGACCCTGGTGTCCGAGGCGTGCCGGCGGGTCCAGGCGGGCGAGGCGCGCCTGGCCCTCGTCGTCGGGGGCGAGGCCCGCTACCGCCAGGTGCGGGCCCAGGCGGCCGGGGTGGAGCTGGCGACGCCCTCGGCCGGGACCGACCCGGACGAGGTGCTCGTGCCCCGGTCCGAGCTGGTGCTGCGGTGCGAGGTGGCCGCCGGCCTGCACGGTGCCCCGGGCTTCTACGCCCTCCTCGACAGCGAGTGGCGCCATCGCCACGGCTGGAGCCCCGAGGTGCAGCGCCACGCCCTGGGCCGTCTCTACGCCCGCTTCGCCCAGGTGGCGGCGGCCAACCCCCACGCCGTGCGCCGGGAGCGCTACGACGCCGCCTTCTTGAGCCGGGGATCGGAGGCCAACCCCATGCTGGCCTTCCCCTACACCAAGCTCATGGTCACCACCTGGACCGTCGACCAGGCCGCCGCCCTGGTGTTCACCACGGCCGGCGCTGCGGCCGAGCTCGGCATCCCCCGCGGCCGTTGGCTCTTCCCGCTGGTGGCGGTGGAGTCCAACTTCATGGCCCCCATGACGGCGCGGGCCCGGCTCACCCAGCCCTCGGCCATGCCGATCATGGCCGGGGCGGCGGCGGACGCGGCCGGGGTCGACACGGCCACGGTGGAGGTCCTGGAGCTCTACAGCTGCTTCCCCGTGGCGGTGCAGGTGGCGGCGGAGGGACTGGGCGTCCCCGAGGGGCGCGACCTCACCGTCACCGGGGGGATGTCCTTCGCCGGCGGGCCCTTCAACAACTTCGTCTTCCAGGCCATGGCGGCCGTGGCCGAGCGTCTGGCCGCCGGGCCGGGGCAACGGGGCCTGGTCAGCTGCGTGAGCGGGCTCTACACCAAGCAGGGCTTCACCGTCCTCGGCACGGCGCCGCCCGCCGCCCCCTTCGCCGTGGTCGACGTCACGGCCCGGGTGGAGGCGGGCGAGCCCGTCCTGGCGGTGGAGGACCGCCCCGCCGGCCCCGCCACCGTGGCGGCCGCCACCGTCCTCTTCGCCGCCGGGGCCCCCAGCCACGCCGTGGCCGTGGCCGAGCTGGCCGGGGGGCGTCGCACCGTGGCGCGCAGCGACGACCCCGCCGTCATGGCCCGCTGCATGGACGAGGACGTGGTGGGCCGGGCCGCC
This sequence comes from Acidimicrobiales bacterium, assembly GCA_035506735.1. Classification (GTDB taxonomy): domain Bacteria; phylum Actinomycetota; class Acidimicrobiia; order Acidimicrobiales; family UBA8190; genus DATJOV01. Next base: position 2,599 of record DATJOV010000218.1, read on the forward strand.
ACCGTGGCCGAGGGGTCGTTCTCCCTGCCCCCGGGGTGAGGGACCGAGGTCAGCCCGCCGGCCCGAGGGCGCCCTCGAGGAAGGCGAGGACGTCGGCACGCTCGGCCACGGCCTTGGCGGTGGGACGGCCCAGGCCGTGGCCGGTGGCGGTGTCCACCCTGATGAGGGTCGGTCCCGATCCCGGAGCCTGGGCGGCCTGCATGGTGGCGGCGAACTTGAAGGAGTGGCCGGGCACGACCCGGTCGTCGTGGTCCCCGGTGGTGAGCAGGGTGGGGGGGTAGGCCCGGCCCGGGGTGACGTGGTGCAGGGGGGAGTAGGCCCGCAGGGTCCGGTACTGCTCGGGGTCGGCGGGGTCGCCGAAGTCGCTCTTCCAGGCCCAGCCGATGGTGAAGCGGTCGAAGCGCAGCATGTCGAGCACGCCCACCTCGGCCACGGCCGCCCCGAAGAGCTCGGGGTGCTGGGTCAGGCAGGCGCCCACCAGGAGCCCGCCGTTGGAGGCCCCGTTGACGGCGATGCGGCCCGGGCGGGTCCAGCCCGAGGTCACCAGCCACCGGGCGCAGTCGCAGCAGTCGTCGAAGACCCGCTGCTTGTGCCCGAGCATGCCGGCCCGGTGCCACGAGCGCCCGAACTCACCCCCACCCCGCAGCACGGCCACGGCCACCATCCCGCCCCGCTCGACGAACACGCTCCAGCTCACCGAGAAGGCCGGGGTGACGGCCACGTCGAAGCCGCCGTAGCCGTACAGCAGGACGGGGACGTCCCCGTCGGGGACGACGTCGCGCCGGCGGGTGAGGAAGAGCGGGACCAGCACCCCGTCGTCCGCCTCCACCAGGACCTGCTCGCTCACCACGGCCTCGGGGTCCACGGCGGCGGCGGGCGGGCTCACACAGCGCGTCGCTCCCGTGTCGAGATCGTGCGACCACACCGATCCCGAGTCGGTGAAGGAGGTCAGCCCGAAGTGCACGAGCGGGCTGTCGGGCCGGCCCTCGACCCAGCTGCCCTCGGGCCCGGCCACGAGCGAGGCCACGGCCGGCACCTCCAGGTGGCCCAGGTCCGCCCCGTCCAGCCCCCGCACCGACAGGCGCGAGCAGGCCCGCTCGAGGTAGTGGCACACCAGGCGCCCCCCGCAGTGCCGGGCCCCGAGCAGCACCGCCTCGGCCTCGGGGACGACCTCGCGCCAGGCGGCGCGCCGGGGATCCCCGAGGTCCACCGCCACCAGGCGCTGGCGCTCGGCCCCGTCGTCGGTGACGAGGAGGAAGGTGGCCCCCACCGTGGTGACGACCGCCACCTTGGACTCGGCCTCGGCCACGAGCGGCCGCACCTCCCCCCCGGGGTCCTCGAGGTCGAGCACGTACAGGCGGGCCTCGGGGGCGGTGCCGTGCGCCACGGTGACGACCACGAAGCGCCCGTCCTCGGTGACCTCGACGGCCAGGGTCGACTCCGGGTCCTCGTCGGCGAAGACCAGCTCGTCGGCCTCCTGGGGGGTGCCCAGGCGGTGGAACATGACCCGCATGGCCCCGGCCCGCTCCAGGTACTCGGCCCCGGCCCGGGGCCGGTCCACCTGCACGTGGTAGAAGCCGCTCCCGTCCCTGCGCCAGGCGGCCGTGCCGTACTTGGACCACGCCACCACGTCGGGGAGGTCACCGCCCCCCTCCACCTGTCGCACCCGCCATGTGCGCCAGTCCGACCCGGCCTGGCTGGTGGCGTAGGCCAGGAGGGCCCCGTCGTCGGTCACGGCCAGGGCGGTGAGCGCCACCGTGCCGTCGGCGGCGAGGGCGTTGGGGTCGAGCAGGACCCGCCCCTCCTCGGTCGGCCCGTCCATGGTCCACAGCACGGCCTGGTTCTGCAGTCCCGTGTTGCGGAGCTGGAACCAGCGCCCGCCCCGCTCGAAGGGGACGCCGCGCTTGGGGTAGTCCCACAGCTCGGCCAGCCGGGCCGCGATGGCCTCCCTGCCCTCCACCCCGTCCAGCCACGCCTCGGTGCGGGCGTTCTGGGCCGTGATCCAGGCCCTGGTCTCGGGGTCGTCGGTGGTCTCGAGCCAGCGGTAGGGGTCGGCCACGAGGTCGCCGTGGTAGTCGTCCACGGTGTCGTCGCGCCGGGCCACCACGGTGGGGGCCACGAGGGCGGCGTCGGGGGCGAAGGCCACGCCCCGAGGCTAGGGCCGGGGCGCGGCGGGCGGTATCGTCGGACCCCGTGCGCCTGAGCGACGCCGCCCTGGACGAGGTGCGCACCCGCGGCTTCGCCGTGATGGAGGGCTTCCTCGATGCCGAGGAGCTGGCGGCGGCGCGCCAGGCCCTGTGGCGGCACCTCCCCCGCCCCGAGGAGTACTTCGCCGATCCCGCCGCCCACGCCCGCTACGCCGGTGACCAGTTCGCCGGGGTGGAGGAGTTCCCGTACCGGTCCTGGGACCTCAACCGCCTGGCCGTCCACCCCGACCTGGTCGACGCGGCCGAGCGTTTCCTCGGCACCCGCGAGCTGCATCTCTACAAGATCGAGCTGTGGGCCAAGTACAGCGGGGCGGCCGACTACGACCAGCCCCTGCACCGCGACTACGGCAGCCACAGCCTGGTCGTCCCCCGCCTCGACGGGGCCTACCGCCAGATGACCACCTTCCTCTACCTCTCCGACGTCACCGAGGAGGACGGCCCCACCCGCATCGTCCCCACCGACACCGGGGCGGCCGTCCCCTTCACCCCCCTCTACCTCCCCTTCGGCCAGCTGGAGCAGGACGAGGTGGCCGCCACGGCGCCGGCCGGGAGCCTCCTCGTCTACCGCACCGACGTCCTGCACCGCGGCTCCAACCTCACCGGGGCGGGCCGGTCGCGCTTCTCGCTCCTGGTGGACTTCCAGCCCCGGGGCATCACCTGGGGGGGCAAGATGGCGTGGCCCAAGGCGTCCCCCGACCGCTGGGCCAAGTTCCTGCCGGCGTGCACGGTGCGCCAGCGCGACCTCTTCGGCTTCCCCCGTCCCGGCGACCCCTACTGGAACGACCAGACCAGGGCCGACACCGCCCTGCGCTATCCCGGCATGGACATGACCCCCTACGAGGTGCCCCCGGCGCCTGGGCCGTCGGTGGCGCCGTAGGCGGCGGCCAGCTCCACCCCGAGGGCGGCCAGGCGGGCCCGGAGCTCGGCCGGGTCCTGCACCCGCACCCGGGCGCCGAGCCCGGCGATCTCGCCCGCCAGGGCGTGCACGCTGTGGCCCCGCAGCTCCACCTCCGGCCACCCGTCGGGACCGGGCGGGCCGATCGCCAGCCGGGTGCCCAGGATGTCGCGCAGCACCCCGAGGACCCCGGGGTGGGCGGCGGCCCGGGCCCGCACCGGGGTGCGCAGGTCGTCGATGGCCCCCACCGTGGCCCGCCACGCCGCGGCCAGGTCGAAGCTCTCGGGACGCCGGGCCGGTGCCCCGGTGCGCTCCACCCCCCGCACGCGGTCGACGCGGAAGGTGCGGCGCCCGTCGTCGGTGTCGGCCAGGAGGTACCAGGTGTGGCCCTTCACGGCCAGGCCCAGGGGGTGCACCACCCGCTCCGTGCCCACCCCCTCCCCCGACCGGTAGCGAAGCACCACCTGCTCCCCTTCCACCACGGCCTGCTGGCACGGGCCCAGGAAGGGCGGCGGGCGCCGGGGCGGGGCGGGGGGCCGGTCCCAGCCGGCGGCGTCCACCACCACCGCGGCCGAGGCCGACTCGGCCGTGGCCCGCAGGGGCTCGGGGATGGCCCGGGTCAGCTTGCGCAGGGCGGCCCGCACCTCGGGGGTGGCCTGGGAG